>JAQBOY010000214.1 GCA_028287805.1 Mucilaginibacter sp. | reverse complement strand
ATTGTATGATGCACTGAACTGCGTTATGAAGCGCCAGGAAGCGCTTTAATGCTGAAATTGTAATCAAGCTGCCATTTTTATTAAATATTTATACCATTGAAAACACATTTTTCAAATAAAGTGTTTGTTCATATAGGTAAATGTTTAGTACCTTAACCTCACTATATAAACCGAATGAGAATTTTCCATCTAAGTGCTGAATGTTATCCGGTTGCCAAGGTCGGCGGCCTTGCAGATGTTGTGGGGGCGTTGCCTAAATACCAGAACCTGCTTGGCCTGAACGCTGCTGTGGTAATGCCGTATTACGATCGTAAGTTTGTACAGGAAAATGAATTTGATATTGTATTTAAAAGCGCAACCTTATTAGGAACCCGCCGGTTATATTTTGAAATATTAAAGGAAAAAACAGACAAGCTTGGGTTTGAATTATTTTTAGTTAAGATACCCGGATTAATTGACCGTGAGAATATTTACAGCTATCCGGATGAAACAGAACAATTCATTGCTTTCCAGCTTGCGTTTTTAGATTGGATCAGCTATTCCGGGCAGAGTCCGGATATTATCCATTGCCATGACCATCATTCGGGGTTAGTCCCCTTTTTACTGTATCATTCAAAACTATATACACGCCTTAATAAAACGCCAACCGTATTTACCATACATAACGGTCAGTACCATGGTGCTTTTGGCTGGGAAAAGTTTTCATACCTGCCCGAAGCAGACAATACAAAAACCGGCTTGCTTGACTGGAGCGGCGGCATAAATCCATTAGCATCGGCAGTAAAATGCAGCACAACATACACTACCGTTTCGCCAAGTTATCTGGACGAGCTTTCGATCAATTCAAACGGATTGGAATATTTATTTTATTTGGAAAGGGCAAAAGGGCGGGGAATTATAAATGGAATAGATACCGAAGTGTGGAACCCGGCAACAGACCCTATGATTGCTGAAAAATATACTGCCGTTAAAGTAGCAGCAGGAAAACAAAAAAATAAAGAGGCGCTGTGCAAGCGGTTCACTTTATCGCTCGAGCAACCTTTAATATCATTTATTGGCCGTTTAGTGTTAGAGAAGGGAGCTGATTTGTTAGCCGGATCCATTGAAAAAAGCATCATTGATCATCCGGGAGGGGTTAACTTTCTGATACTGGGTACCGGGGATGCGGTTATAGAAAAAGAATTGGAAAGACTCAAGGATCTGTATGCTGCGCAATGCAACATTTATATCGGTTATAATGAAGAATTGGCACATATGGTATACGCAGGGTCTGATTTTTTGCTGATGCCTTCGCGTGTTGAACCTTGCGGCCTTAACCAGTTATATTCCTTACGGTATGGCACTGTGCCTGTGGTGAGAAGTACCGGCGGGTTAAAAGATACTGTAATTGATTTTGGCGAAACAGGTGGTTACGGTATCCGGTTTGAGCAGGACACTATAGCCGACACCTGCTATTCTGTTGATCGCGCTATTGTTCTTTATAATAATACAAAACTATTACAACAATTACGTAAACGGATGATGGCCCTTGATTTTTCATGGGATACATCAGCCAAACAATATATTGAGCTTTACAAAAGCATTAAATCTACAATAATATGACTTCAAGAGTAATTTGCATTGTACTTGGCGGCGGCCAGGGAAGCCGTTTATATCCACTTACGGCAACACGTTCAAAACCTGCAGTGCCAATTGCGGGTAAATACCGTTTGGTTGACATTCCTATTTCTAATTGTCTGCATTCGGGCATTAACCGAATTTATGTACTAACGCAGTTCAACTCGGCATCTTTAAATAAGCATATTAAAAACACCTACCACTTTAGCAGCTTTAGCGAGGCCTTTGTTGATATTTTAGCGGCAGAACAAACGCCAAGCAGCGGTCACTGGTATCAGGGTACGGCTGATGCGGTACGGCAAAGCCTGCACCATTTGTCTGTGCATGAGTTTGATTACGTATTAATCCTTTCGGGTGACCAGTTATACCAAATGGATTTTGACGAGATGATTGAGCAGCATATTCATACAAATGCAGAAATTTCAATAGCCACTATACCCGTTCATGCTAATGATGTGCCAGGCTTTGGTATATTACAAACTACTGAAGACAATGATATTACCGCCTTTGTTGAAAAGCCGAAAACCGATTTTGAATACCTGGCATCAGATGTAAGTGACGAAATGAAGGCGCAAGGCCGGCTATACCTTGCTTCGATGGGTATATATATTTTTAACCGAAAGCTTTTATATGAATTGTTACAAGGTAATGAGCGTACGGATTTTGGTAAAGAGATTATACCACAGTCAATAGGTACGCATAAGGTTGTCAGCTACCAGTATGAAGGCTATTGGACAGATATTGGTACAATTTCTTCATTTTTTGAAGCTAACCTTGGTTTAACAGACGATATACCGAAGTTTAACCTGTTTGATAAAAATTATATTTTCACCAGAGCCCGTATGCTGCCGCCTTCCAAGGTTTCGGGCACTCTTATGGAAAAAACAATAGTTTCTGACGGATGCATTATTAATGCCAGCCATATTGTACGGTCAATAGTTGGTATTCGTACCCGCATAGGCTTTGATACCACTATTGAAAATTGCTATATAATGGGTAGTGATAATTATCAAACATTAGAGCAAATTCAGGAATCAGAAGAAAATGGGACCCCGATTATGGGTATTGGTGATAGGTGTTACATCAAAAATGCTATTATTGATAAAAACACTTATATAGGAAATGATGTGAGAATAAATTGTGATGAAAAACTGGAAGATGGTGATTATGATACTCATACAGTTAAAGATGGAATTGTTGTAATTAAAAAGCGAGCCGTAATAACTAACGGAACAGTTATATAATTTTAAAACAATAAATATAATTGATAGTTAATTCAATAAACATCTTAAAACTATCGATCATGAAGAAAGTAATTTGCATGATTGCCTTAGCAGCAATCTCTTATGGAACAGTTTACGCGGCATTGCCTATGCAAACGCAAACAGACACTACAAAAATGAAGACAAAGAAAAAAACTACTAAGATGAAAAAGAAAATGAAGAAGGACACTACAAAAATGTAGCCTCTGTTTCAAATTAAAAAAGGCCTCTCCAATAATTATTAATTATTGGGAGGCCTTTTTTGCAATAGGAGGATATAGTTAAATATCTATGCTTTCGCCTATTTCAGGTAATTGTATATTAATACCTGCCTTTATAAATTTTTCCCTAACGGCTTCCTTGTCTATCTTAATAGCCGGGAAGGTGTCATAATGAATACCAATTATATTTTTACAGTTAATAAAATCAGTGGCTTTAATGGCATCATCAACACCCATGGTATAGTTATCTCCAATAGGTAAAATGGCCCAGTCAATATCTTCATCAGCCAGTAACTTCATGTCATAAGTAAGCGCAGTATCACCGGCGTAGTATATTTTTTTATCCTTAGCGGTAATTACAAACCCGGCAGGTGTACCGCCGTAGCTGCCATCGGGCATTGAACTTGAATGCAGGGCATAAACCATTTTTACGTGCCCGAAATCAAAATTAAAACCGCCGCCAATATTCATGCCGTGGGCATTACTAATGCCCTTATTGCCCAGCCAGCCCGCTATTTCAGCAATACAGATCACTTTTGCGCCGCTATTTTTCTGGATAGCTTCCAAATCTGCAACATGGTCGCCATGGCCATGAGATATTAATATATAATCAGGTTTTAAGCTGTTAATATCAATATGCTTTGCCAGGGGGTTAGGCGTAATATAAGGATCAAACAGCAGACTTTTTCCGCCAATCTCTAAGCCAACGGTAGCATGTCCATAAAAGGTGGTTTTCATAGGTGTTGTGTGTTTAATAAATTAATATTCGAATAATAATGAATAATGAAGGCAGTAAAACTCCCAAGGCTTCAAAATTCGATATTCTGTATCCGATATTTAAAATATCAATGTCATCTTTGCTTCAAATTTTCATTTAAAACATATTTCCTAAACCACCAAGCATGCTTTTGGTTATGGCGGCCATTTCGCTTTGGCTTACATTATCAGCCTGTTCCATGGCTTTATTAATAGCGGTTACCAATAGCTCTTCCAACTCCTCCCTGTCTGCATCCTTTAAAAACTCCGGATCAATATTTACAGACTGAATCACTTTGTTAGCATTAGCGGTTACCGTAATTTTTCCACCCTCAACCGAGCCGGATACATTGATGGCATCCAGCCTTTTTTTTGCTTCGCCCGCCTTTTGCTGGGCTTCCATTATTTTATCGAACATAGTATTAGTTTATTGGTTGATTAGGTTGGTTGGGTGAGTGGTTGTTGGTTGTAGTATACTTAATCAACCCAATCCAACCAGTCCACCAATCACTTAAATTAATCTTCACTCGTATCCCCGTTGCCTTTGTAGGCGCTTTTTCTAACAATTGGCATACCTGTAATTTTAAACAGTTCATCCAGCTTTAATAAGCTGCCATTCGCTAAATTACTTAACAAAACAATGGTGATATCGTTTTTCATATCCCTTAAATAAATATGCCTGAAACCATGCCACCAGCCGGTATGGTAAATTACCTGCTCACCCGGCGCTTCAAATATCCGCCAGCCATAGCCATAGCTAAAATGACCATGCAGCATAGGGTTACGCGGTACGTATGCCGAATCCATAGTCGCTTTTTTTAATAGCCTGCCAGCACGCAATGCACGGTCAAATAAAAAAAGGTCGCCAACAGTACTATAAATACCTTTATCACCAACCGGACCATCCAAAAAGTTTTGCGCTACAGAATATCTCCATTGCCCCCTGTCATGCCCCACTACATCTGCCGGTATTTTATCATAAGTAGCTTTTGAATACACGGCTGTACGAGCCATTCCTGCCGGAATAAATACATTCTCTTTCATAAACTGCGCGTAAGGCATACCGCTAACTTTTTCAATAATGGAGCCCAATACCATAAAGTTGGAGTTATTATACAAAAACCGCACATTAGGTTTATTAAAGCGGGTGGGTTTATATTTTGCTATCATTTCCATTTCCTGAAGATTTGTAAGTCCCTTTCTTTGGTCGCGATGCTCTTTTCTATAAACGTCATCTGTAAAGTAAACATAGTTCATCATGCCGGAACGATGGGTAAGCAGCAAGCGAATAGTTACACCTTCATATGGGAAGTCAGGAAAAAAATCTCTTACATCCTGGTCCAGCTTTAATTTACCCCGCTCCATTAATTGGAGTATAGCTGTTGAGGTCATGGTTTTTGAAACCGAAGCCAGCTCAAACTGCGAATTTATTTTTAAGCTGTCGCGATGCAGGTAATCGGCCCAGCCAATAGCATTCTCATAAATGATCTTACCATGTTTAGCTACCAGGATATTTCCGTTAAATCCACGTGTTTTGTGCAGATCCTTTATAAAATCATCAATACGTTTATCAGCAGTTTTAGGATTATAGGATAACAATTCCTTCGTATTTAGCGGAGGCAGGGGTGCTGCTACGGCATTTTCACTAGTATTTTTGGATTTAGACGAGCAGGATGCTAATAAAAGTAACGAAGAAACAACGGTTAAAACACTGTTATACACCAATCTCATAAATAAATTTTTATCACTTTAACGAAAGCGAAAAATAGAAATTATACTTCAAGTTAAAACCAACTTTGGAAAATTTTTTTTCTTTAAGGATAAGTCGTTTTGTAATTTTATCGCATGAAGAACCGGTGTAAAAGCATACTTATCTTATTAATGATTGGTTTTATTCATTTTACTTCGTTAGCACAGCGTAAAGAACAGGTAAACGAACAGATAAATGAGGCAAGGGAACTTAACGGACAAAGAAACTATACAGGTGCTATTGCTAAATACAATGAAGCTTTAAAAGCTGACCCCGAAAATATTAATGCAAATATTGGAATTGCCTATTCGCTTTATGCATTAGATAGAGGACTGGAAGCTATTCCTTACTTAGAGAGAGCGATAAAGTCAGGCGATGTTCTTGATCCTGGTATATATGATCTTATGGGAAGCATTTATGACAGGGCCAATCAACCCGAAAAAGCAATTGCCGCCTATAAGGAGGGCATCAA
>JAQBOY010000205.1 GCA_028287805.1 Mucilaginibacter sp. | reverse complement strand
AAAGGCAAACAATTATTTGGCGTTACCTTTACAGGCTTTTTTATTTGGAACACCTTATGTATTTACTGGGTATATAATTCTTTAAAAACAATTGGCCCTGTTGTGGCGGTGCCAATTACTTTAATCCCGTATACGCTGGGGCCATTATTAATGTCAGCTGCTTGTTGGTTGTATTATAGATTAAGGTTGATAACCAGCCGTGGGTGGAGCTTAGTGGGGTTAGTATGCTTTTGGATAGGCTATGAATATCTGCACCAAACCTGGGACCTTAACTTCCCCTGGATGACTTTAGGCAATGGTTTTGCAGTTAGTCATCAGTGGGTGCAGTGGTATGAATATACCGGCGTTTATGGCGGTACCATATGGATATGGCTTTTAAATATTTTGATCTTTTTAATTTATAAAGGATTAAGCGAGGCGCAAACCAGGCCAACAAGACAAAAACTGGTCATCGCATTTGTGGTTAGTTTGATTTTCCCTCTTACCTTTTCCCTGTACCGGTATTATACTTATAATGAACAATTTGATCCGTCGAATATTGTAGTGGTGCAACCCAATGTTGACCCTTATGGTAAAGAAGGGACAATTCCTGTTTATCAACAGATCAGTACATTAACCCATCTTTCAGACTCTATCGGGCAAGCCAATACCGAGTTTTTTATATGGCCCGAAACCGCTATACCTGATTTTATAGATGAAGAGCACATCCGTTCAAATAACTACTTTTTACAGGTGCAGCATTTTTTAAACAAGTTTAAAAACGGCAATGTAATAACGGGTGCCGAAACTTACAAAATTTATAATAACCGTGCTACCCCAACAGCAAGTCCGGCTGAAGGTGGCCAGTTCATGGATAATTTTAGTTCGGCTATCAATATTGAAAACTCGGCTAAAGTTCAGTTTTACCATAAATCAAAACTGGTACCCGGAGCCGAATCGCTGCCATTTGGCAAAGCCTTATCCTTTTTAAAGCCCGCGTTTGAACATTTAGGCGGCGCAACCGGCAGCTATGCGGGGCAAGACGAACCCTCCGTTTTTTATTCGCAAAGCGGTATTGGTGTTAGTCCTGCCATTTGCTATGAATCTATATGGGGAGAATGGATAGCCAAATCGGTTAGTAAAGGATCGCAGTTTATCGCCATTATTACCAATGATGGCTGGTGGGAAAACACTTCGGGTAAAGACCAACACCTGGACTATGCCAAACTGCGCGCCATTGAAACCCGGCGGTGGGTTTGCCGCTCGGCCAATACCGGCGTTTCCGCTTTTATCAATCAGCGCGGTGATGTGGTAAAACAAACTAAATGGTGGGTAAAAACAGCTATTAAACAGGATATTAATTTAAACTCCGACCTGACATTTTATGTTAAATATGGCGACTACGTGCCCAAAACAGGAAGTTTTTTCGCAGTGATTGGGATATTATTTATTGGAACGAGAGTAAGAATCAGGAGGAAGACAGCTTAACCTATAAAAAAGCTCAGGATGGCCGAACGGCTTTTTACTCTCCTTCCCTGCTTAAAATAAACTCCAGCAAATCATATATAGGTTGCTGAATAATTTTACCAATATGTATTCCATTGGCTTTACATACCGCTTTTAGTTCATCAGAAAAAACATATGCTATTGAACCTACAAAATTGCACTTGTATCTGTGGTAGTGAGGATAGGACTTAATATTCATTTCAATAAATTCAGACAATCCTTTATTAAGCAAAGCTTGTCCATAGTCAGTAGTGCGGATATCGTTCAAAAATTTGGCAAATGAGGCGAGGTAGGAGTTGGCGCCAGCTTTTTGGTAAACATTCTTAATTACTATTTGCTTATCTAATTCGTAAGTTTTTTGAAAAAGGTCATGAATATCTGCTGGCATATTACCGTATAAAAAATCGGTTATTAGTTCTTTTCCAAACCATGTACCCGAGCCTTCATCACCCAAAATATACCCTAACCCATGCTGACCTGAATATATTTCTTTCCCATCAAAATAAGATATGTTTGAACCTGTTCCCAGTACGCAACATAAACCTTTTTCATGTCCGCAGGTGGCATAAGCCGAACCTAACAAGTCGCTGTCAATACTAATAAAGGCTTTGGGGAATAATACCGTTAAGGCATTTGAAACAATTTCATGTCTGTCCGGGCTTGAACAACCGGCACCAAAAAAATATATTTCTTCAATTTGGTTACTATAAGCTACCAATTCGGTTGCCTTATCCTGCAATGTTTTTACAATTTCCTTTTCCGTTAAAAAATAAGGGTTAAGGCCGGGAGTTCTGAACTGTTTCGCATCCTCGTGGGATACATTTAATAACCAATCTGTTTTGGACGAACCACTATCAGCAACTAAAATCATGACAAATGTCTTCCAACACTTTATAAGTTAATGGTTTATGTACAAACTGCGTTATATATTTATTATCCAATGATCTTTTTATATCAGTAGGGTCAAAAGATGAAGATAATAAAAATATCTTAATACTTTCTTTCTCTATATTAATTTTATCGTATTCCTCTAAAAATTGAAAGCCATTCATTAAAGGCATCCGTATATCTAAGAAAATCACATCCGGCTTTACAGCACCATCACGTAATAATTCTATAGCTCCGGATGGGGATTGGCATACAACAATATTGTTAGCAAATTTAATGCTTTCTAATAGCTTTTTTGTGACAAAATTATCAATGTAATTGTCATCAATCAGCAGGCATGTATGATAAGATAGATTCATCGGTTTTTCAAAAATAACTTTTTAGTTTAATTGTTGAATATTTAAGTGGCTACTTATTGTTTAAAAGTATCTTATTCCCTTTCCTTTGGGCGACCAGCAATAATAAAAATTGCAATTCTAAATGTTATAGATTCTGTATACGTTGACGAAGATTAAAAGGTGCGTTTTTTTTATAAATTGCGAACATGAAAATATACCGGCTATTTATAATTTTTTTTTTAATTCCTTTTTTTATGGTTAATGCTGCAAGTGCAACTCAAATATCCTATACTTTAACTTTTCCGGACGCACAGGCACATTATGTGGATGTTGAAATGCATATCTCCGGACTAAAACAGCCTGCTTTAAATCTGAAAATGCCTGTTTGGGTACCCGGATCATACTTAGTAAGAGAATTTTCAAAAAACATTGAAACTTTAAATGCTTATGCAGATGGCAAAATGCTGACCACAAAAAAAACACGTAAAAATATATGGCACATTAATATTCAAGGTATATCTGCCGTTACTGTAAAGTATAGGGTATATGCTTTTGAAACTTCTGTGCGCACCAGCTTTATTGATGTTTCACATGCGTTCCTCTCATCTCCGGACATTTTTATATACCCTGATGGGATGTTACAAGAGCCTTCAACCATCCGTATTATACCCTATAAATCATGGAAAAAAGTTTCAACCAGCTTAGAAAACAGCGCTGAAGATATATTTACTTTACAATCGCCCAATTATGACATTTTGTTTGATTCGCCCATTGAGGTAGGTAACCAGGATGTTTTTGGCTTTAATGTAGCCGGTGTAAAATACGAAGTGGCTATGGTTGGCGGCGGCACCTATGATAAAGAGCGACTTAAAAAAGACTTGTCGAAAATTGTGGAGGAGGAGACAGCTATTTATGGTGAAAATCCTAATAAGCACTATACTTTTATTGTACACAATTATTTAAAGGGTGGCGGGGGCCTTGAACACTTAAGTTCAACCGTATTAGGTGTATCACGCGCTGCTTATGCTACTGAACCCGGTTATCAAAATTTTTTACAATTAGCCGCGCATGAACATTTTCATTTATGGAACGTAAAGCGTTTACGCCCCATTGTTTTAGGTCCGTTTGATTATGATAATGAAAACTATACCACTAATCTGTGGATAGCCGAAGGCTTTACCGCTTACTATCAAAATATTATAGTGCGCCGCATGCATTTGTATGACCCTGAAAACTATTTAAATATTTTAGCTACGGACATTAACACACTTGAAAACCAACCCGGATCAAAAGTGCAGCCATTAGCTGATGCGAGCTTCGACGCATGGATAAAATCTTACCGGCCCAATGAAAACTCTAATAATACCACAATATCCTATTATAATAAAGGTGCATTAATAGCCATGCTGCTTGATCTGCAGATCATTCACCATACCAATGGCCAAAAATCAATGGATGATGTGATGAAATATATGTATACCCAATATTATAAAAATAAAAATTGCGGCTATACTGATGAAGAGTTTAAACAGGGGTTAGAACTCGTTTTGGGAGAGAACCTGGATGAGTTTTATAAAAATTATATTTATGGTTTAACGCCAATTGATTATAATAAATATCTGCAATATGCAGGTTACAAATTAACTAATGAACTGGCCGGCACTAATGACCCTGCTTTAGGCATTAATACGGTAACTAACAATGGCAAAATAATAATAACAACAGTACTGCGCGAAAGTGCTGCATGGAAGGATGGACTGAATGTTAATGATGAAATTACGGCCATTAATGGTGACGAGGTAACCTCTTTAGAAGGGATATTGAATGGTAAAAAGCCGGGAGACAAATTAATCTTTAATATTAACCGTGATGGTTTACCAATGGTAATACAGGTAATATTGCTTAAAAATACCCGGGTAAAAAATAAAATTACAGCCTTATCTAACGTTACTGAACAACAGCTAACCGTACGCAAAAAATGGCTTAAGCTTTAATAATTAACAACCAGAAAAAAAGTCGCCTTTTTCATTAAAAGCGACTTTTTTTCTTTAATAGAAATATTAAAAAAAAACAATTTAAACCTATAATTTATTATATATACATCTACGAAATTCATTAACTAAAACAATCTATTATGAACTCACTATTGTATATTATTGCAGTTATCCTTGTTATAGGATGGGCGTTAGGGTTTTTTCTTTATTCAGCAGGTGGCATAATCCACATATTATTAGTAATTGCTGTTATTGCATTAATATTAGGTATTATAAGACGGCCAACTGTGCTTTAATTACATTATTATACTTATACAAGAGCTGTCTAAACCTGGACGGCTCTTTTTATTATCCTGCTTATTTATAATTAAATAATATGACAAGCAGGTTTAATATTTATACCTGACCCGTTAAATTCAGGCGCCTTTTTTTGTTTTTAAGCTTTGCATTAATTGCTCATACAGGTCATCGCCGGTTGCTTTAACAGGCTTTAATTTTTTCACCGTAGCACGTTTACCTTTAGATTTTGCTTTGATAATCTTCAACAACTCATCATTATACTCATCCTTAAATTTAGATACATCAAAGTGCTCGGCATATTGATTTATTAACGCCAACCCAACATCCAGTTCCTTCTTGTTTACCTCAACATCAGCAATATTTAATTCCTTTATATCGCGTATTTCCTGGCCAAACCGTATACGGGTTATTACCAGTACTTTTTCAACCGGGTGTACAATACACAAGCTTTCGGTACTGCGCAATACAAAACGTGCAAGGCCCGCCTTTTTTGATTTTACTAAGGCCTGTGATAAAAGTGCATAGGCTTTATTATTCTTTGTATCGGGCTCAGTATAGTAGGATGTTTCATAAAACATTGGATTCACGTCGGCAATATCTACAAAGCTTTGAATTTCAATGACCCTGCTTTTTTCGGGAGCCGCATCAGCAAAATCCTCTTCATCCATTATAATGTAGTCCTCATTAAGCTTATAGCCTTTTACAATTTTATCGTAAGGCACCTCTTTTTGCGTATGTTCGTTAACACGCAAATAACGTATGCGTGAATGGTCGCGGCTATCCAGCATATCAAAATCAAGCGCACTTGTTTGAACAGCCGAATATAACTTTACAGGAATACTGACTAATCCAAAACCAATTGAACCTTTCCAGATAGATCTCATAGTAATTATATATCAACTATAATAACCACTAAAAACATCAACAGTTTTATTTACCTATTACTTTAAAATAGAACAGGCCCCGGTTTGCCGGGGCCTGTTCTATAAAATTAATTGTAATTATTAATTTTGTTGTTGTTGTTGATTATTTGGCTGGTCATCAGGAATACTGGCTACACGGTAAGCTACATTGCCATTATTGTCTTTTATCTGCTCATAATAAACATCATCAGGAGCTACAAAATATTTTTTTCCGTTAAGAGAAACTTTGCGGCAATTATCAGGTAACGTGTCAACAACATCGCCCACTTTGGGAGCCATATCCTGTTGTGTATCGGCCCCGTCTGTATTTAAAACGCCATCTTTACCGGCAACAACATATACACTTTCGCCTTTATCATTAACTACAGTTTTATAATACACACCGTTAAATTCATAAAACTGCTGGTTATCAATCATAATGGACTTAGCACCACGGGGAAGCTTAGGAACGGCAGCTCCTACCGGTGGGGCAGTAACCTGGTATCCGCCATTATAAGGTGTATAAAATATGCCATCAGCATAAAAATAAGGATCAGCACCGTAATAAAAAGGGTAATATCCATATGGTAAATAGCCCATATAAAACCCCAAATGCGGGTAACCATAATAACCAAAACCTGATCCGTAATAACCGCCATAGCCTCTATAGCCGCCACGAAAACCGCCGCCAAAGCCAACACCGCCCCGGAAACCGCCACCACCGCCACTACTACCTATACGAACTCCGCCGCCGCCGCCATGAAATGCACCGCGTTGTGCATCAGCATTAACAACAAATAATAAAGAAAGCGCCCCGGCTACAAATAATCCTAAACTGTATTTTAATAAATTTTTCATAATACTATATATATACTATATGAATAAGGTTTTTATGATAATATAACTTCTTTAATTTTTTTAATTGTTAGACCTGAAGTTCAGCGAAAGGTTTATTCAATCATAAAAAAAACACTCCTTTTTTTACTCTTATTTTCACTGCTTTTTTATGGATTAGTTTCTATCAATCCCGGTGGAAAAATAAGCTTAAAGGTAGTACCGCTATTCTTTTCTGATTGAACTTCTATTTCAACATGATGAAACGAGGCAATTGATTTCACTATAGGTAAACCTAACCCAAAACTATCCTGTTGGAGTGACTGTCTGAACTTTTTAAATCTGTTAAATATATAAGGCATTTCTTCAGGTTCAATTCCATTTCCGGTATCAATAACGTTAATAATAAAAGAGTTATTTTCCTGTGTCCCTGTAATTTTTATATCGCCTGATTCCCGGTTGTATTTTATAGCATTATTAACCAGGTTAAAGAACAAATTGAACATCAGGAATTTATTAATATGAACAAAAACCCAGTTTGAAGGTATGGATGCTTCGTAGTTAATGTTTTTATCCTGCAGCCTTATCGAAATTTCTTCCTGAACTTCCTGCAGCATATTTACAACCGAAATTCTATCCTCTTTTAAAAATTGCTCATTTTCAATTTGCGAAATGAGCAGCAAGGTTTTAGTTATACTTTTTAACCGGTTCAATATCCGTTGCATTTCAAGCAATCTTACCTTTAGTTCATCCCCAATATCTTCACGCTCAAACATATTTTCAATTTTTGATTGAAGAATGGAGATAGGTGTCATGATCTCATGTGATGCATTTGAAATAAATTCCCGTTCTTTCTGGAATGTTTTCTCAATGGTTTCAACCATTTTATGAATGCTTATATCCAGGTATTTAAAATCAGAAGTACTTGTTTTTACTTCTATATAGGAGCCAAAGTCGGGAAATTTACGACCAAGCAATTTTGTTTTAATAATTAAGCTTAACGGCCTGAGTACATAGCTTGTATAAACCTGGTCGGCCAGGATGGTTAAAAGCACCATACCTATCAACAAATAGAAAGCTATATTTTGCAGTGGTGAGGTGGTTTCGTCAATGGTGTCAACACTTTTACCAATTTCGAGCAGGTATTTTTTTTGATTATCCTTAAAGTTATAGCTTAAAATACGATATCCGATAGTATCCCCCTCTATTCTGCGTTTTTCGTTTCTAATTGTATCTAAATTTTCATTTGATGAATCTTCATCAAGGCTGTAATATTCTTCTTTTAACGGAGAGTAAGTGGCATAAACATAATCTTTTACACCTGCAGATTTTATTATTTGAAGCAGCTTGGTTTTTTGCTTGCGAAGTTTACTATCGGTAAAACTTTGGTTAATGTTTTTAATAATTGCAGGCAGTAACAACACAAACAGGATTACTATTACCAGTTTTGAAAGGGTATTGAACAGCGTAAGTTTAGTTTCGAGTTTCAAATACTTAACCGTTAATTTTTATTTTATATCCTAACCCGCGCACTGTTTCCAGCCAATCCGGTTGGGCATAAACATTTAACTTTTTCCGTATATTTTTAATGTGCGCATCAATATAATTGGAGTCATAATCATTATTAATAATGCTGCCCCAAATATGCTCACTTAACTGCATCCTGGATAATGTGCGATTTTTATGCAAAATCAAATAAGCTATCAAATCAAACTCCTTCTTAGTTATCGTATTAATTACAGTTGCTTTGTAAGTAATAGTACGATCGGTAAGGTTTATTATAAAATCATTTAATTCGATCAGGTTA
Organism: Mucilaginibacter sp.; assembly: GCA_028287805.1. GTDB lineage: Bacteria > Bacteroidota > Bacteroidia > Sphingobacteriales > Sphingobacteriaceae > Mucilaginibacter. The sequence goes on along the minus strand of JAQBOY010000205.1, from coordinate 15,029 downwards.
TGTTTTAGCCCAAACTTGCGCCTTGTTATAGCCTGTATCCTGCTATGAAGCTCCAGTAACGAAAATGGCTTAGATAAATAGTCATCAGCGCCCAGGTCAAGTCCTTTTATGCGGTCAAAAACTTCGGCCCTTGCGGTTAAAATAATACATGCAGCCTCGGGATTACCCATTTTAGCTTCTTTAAGCAGATCCAAGCCATCATAATCAGGCAAACCTAAGTCTATCAGTATAAAATCATATAAGTTTGTAGCTATTTTTTCTGATGCCGAGCGGCCATTAAAACACACTTCGCACTTATAATTATAATTAGTTAAAAATATTTCTAACTCATGCGCCAATGCTTTTTCATCCTCAATAATTAAAACATTCATTGCTGCTCAATAAAAAACGTAGTAAAATGTTAAATTATAAAATGCCTCGCGTTTGTTCATCAACGCACCTTCCACGTTTACGGGGATTGAATATTTATAGGATGCTTCAAAAGTATAATGAGGCCTGTTATAAGCTACCGGTATTTTAAAGCTGTAATTAAGGGCATTAAATTTACCATTGTCATACGAATGAGAAGATTCAGAGTTACTATATAGGATAATGTTATCTGCAGCCATCCTGTTTTGATGATCTAAAGAATATCTTTGCACAAAATTTTGTGTACCTAAAATAACGCTTACACCCGGATTAAAAGTAAGATAATCCTTATCATCAAACACATTCCAGCTTGTTTCAATATATTTTGAAGTATTCAGCGTAACAAAAAAATCGCTGGATTTGCCAAACAAATAATCCAAAACAATGCTTGATTTAGCTATCTTCCAATCATATGAATTTTTTAAATTGATATCATTTGATGAGGCTGATTCAATTACCCGTTCATCCTTATTAAATATAAATCGGGTGTAGCTTATTGAACCGGTGAATTTATGTGACAACCTGTATAAATAACCGCCTCCCAAATCAATCTCATCGGCTAAAGTTGGATAACCTAATAGCTTTAATACCGAGCCATAGGCAAAAAACCCAGTTTTTGTATTATAAATTACATCTGTTGAGATATAAGGGTACGTTATTGGGCCTGTACGCCCAAAAAAAAGCGCATCGCTACCATAACTAACCCCTGCAGAAATAGAGCGTTTTCTGATAATCGTATCCGTATCTGCAACTAATTTAGGGTAAACATGAAAATACCGCTTAATTGTAGCCGCGTTAACAGAATTACAAACTATCAAAAAAAACAGTATACGAAAGTATTTCATTTACTTATCAGCGATTTGTTAAGATTAGTTGCCATTTCTTCTTGGTATTTCCGGAGGACGTTCCAACCCCTCAGGACGGCGTTCCCTCTTGGGTTTGACTTTTGGAACTCCCTGCTCATCAATCTTCTCCGGCTTTAATTGCCGTTTTGCTTTCGCAATTTCTTTTACTTTCTTTTTTTCCTCCTCTTGTTGCTGCTTTGTTTTTTTTGCAGTTAGTGTATCTGTAAGCGCGCTGTTAGATGAAATATAATGCAGCTCACGATTTGAAAAAGTAATAACGTGATGTCTTATTTTTATTGTATTAGCATACGATAAGCAAGATGCAAATATTAAAAACAGGACAATATACGCAAACCACTTAATCATTGAGAAGAAGAAATTACTAAATTTTTTTTCAAATGTTTATTCATTTAAGAGGCCACCACAGAGGGATATGGTTATTTTATATTGGTACATCTTATTATACTAAGCAATTCGCATAGTAATATACTATAACAGTACCAGTACAACTAACAAATTTACACTTATTAGCCCAGCCTTAAATAACTGCATTATAATTCAGTTTATCACTATAAATATATAACTGAATAAATATTAATTTGCGATATGAATATCTTTTGAGGTATAGACACGGTTATGGTCATCAATAATAACGCAACCCATCTGGTTTAATTGATTTATTAAATAAAGGCCATTATTAATACCCATGTTCATTACTGGTGAAGCCATAGCATCTGCAAACTCAGCACTTGGGCTAAGCACACTTACACTTTTAATTTTGCTAACTACAAAACCATTGTTTGGCTTAATAGCGGTTGACTTTTTATTTATAGTAGCATATTTCTCTGTATTAACAGATGTAGCAATAGCCATATTGGTAATATCAACATTTGCGTAAGGCTGCTTGTTTTGTGTGGGATCAGCTGCAGCAATTGTCCAGGGTTCAAAATTAGGTTGTAAGCCCCAGGTTAACAGATCGCCGCCAGCATTAATAACGCCATTGCTTACACCAGCCATTTGCAAAATATATTTAGCCCTATCAGCAGCATAGCCTTTGCTGTTAGCGCCAAAGCCAATACGCATTTCTTTTTCTTTTAAAAAAACAGTTGTAGTTTTTGCATCCAATACAACGTTTTTATAATTAGTACAATTTACAATATAAGGAGCGGTCATTGTACTGCGGCCTTCTGCATCAAAATTACGGAAGCCTTTATCTACAGAACGATAGGTAATATCAAATGTGCCATGAGTTAATTCGGCTATTTGTAATGCCCTGTCTATAAGGTTAAAAATTTCCGCGCTTACTTTTACAGGCTGTATACCTGCATTACGATTTATCTGGTTAATAATACTGTCATCGCTAAATGTACTTAGCAATTTTTCCACTCTGATAATTTCATTAATAGCATTATCAATACGTTCATCAGCCCAGATAGGGTCATTACCAACTATACTAATTTCAAATCTGTCGCCCATTAAGCGTACAGTACGCCTGAAAACAAGTAAATTGTTGGTTAATGTGTTTTTTACAGCCAGCATAGGTATAATTAAAATTAACTACTAAACCATTAGCAATACTCGTCTCCAAAACCCAATATCACTATTATTAATAGCTAAATTACCGGACTATTATGAAATTAACATGAAAAAGGGATTTTATTTGCATTTACAATATGTAGTGAAGATGTAAATGCAGAGATGAAGACAGGGTACAGATAAGGTATGTTAATGTGCAAATAAAATTATACTCCCATTTGCACATTAATAATTAAACTACGGTACCTTCTTTTAATTTCTCGGCATTTTCAGCAAACTGTAATGATTCCAGTATTTCCTGCAGATCACCATTCAGCACACCCGGCAGGTTATATATAGTTAAACCGATGCGATGTTCTGTTAAACGCCCCTGCGGATAATTGTAAGTGCGTACTTTGGCAGATCTGTCGCCGGTTGAAACCATGGTCTTACGTTTTTTAGAGGTTTCTGCAAGGTGTTTTTGCAGTTCCATTTCATACACTCTTGAGCGTAATACCTGTAAAGCCTTATCGTAATTTTTTAACTGTGATTTTTGATCCTGGCATTGTGCCACAATTCCTGATGGCAGGTGAGTTAACCTAACAGCAGAGTAAGTGGTGTTTACAGATTGTCCGCCAGGGCCAGAGGCACAAAACAGATCCTTACGTATATCACTTACCTGCAGGTCAATATCAAATTCGTCAACCTCTGGCAATACCACTACGGATGCAGCCGAAGTATGTACCCGGCCCTGTGTTTCTGTATCGGGCACCCGTTGAACCCGGTGTACGCCTGATTCATATTTTAGTGTGCCGTAAGCATCCTCAGCAATAACATTAAATACAACTTCCTTATATCCGCCTGATGTACCTTCGGTATAATCAACCAGTTCGGTTTTCCATCCGCGTTTTTCGCAATAGCGCATGTACATACGGTAAAGGTCGCCGGCAAATAAAGCTGCTTCGTCCCCACCGGTACCACCACGTATTTCAACTATTGCATTTTTTGAGTCTTCAGGGTCTTTCGGAATCAGCATTAGACGAATTTCTTCCTCTTTTTCGTCACGTTTTGCTAAAAGCTCATCCAGCTCCAACTTAGCCATCTCCCTAAACTCTTCGTCCTTTTCATTAGCCAATATCTCTTTGTTAGTATCAATATTACTCATGATGTTGCGGTAAATATTATACTCGTCAACAACTTTGGCTAAATCTTTATATTCTTTATTTAATTGAGCATAGCGCTTCATATCAGCCATTACATCCGGGTTGCTCAATTCTTCCTCTACGCTTTTCCAGCGCTGGTATATCAATTCTAATTTCTCTAACATATATTTTCAATTGCAACTATACAGCGATAGTTTTGCTTTCAAAAAGCGCACAAAAATACGGATTTTTAGCCACATATTTAAGGCCGTATTGCCTTGCGGGGGATAGTGAAGTACTTATGACAAATCTACTTTTCAAAATAATGTAAGGTTAATTCTTCCCCGTTAAATACAGCGTATGAATTAAAATTTACCCACTCGCCTAAATTAACATACCGGCTGTGCTCATTTAATTGAACATCCAGCGGCAGGTGCCGGTGACCAAATATCAGGTAATCATAAAATTGTGTTTGCAATAGTTCCTTACTATAAACTACCAGCCATTCCTGCTCCATGTTTTTTCGCTTTTCATTGCTCAAGCCGGCAAGGCGGCTGTGCTGCGACCAGTAATTGGCTATGCCTACACCAAAATTGGGGTGTATACGCTCAAACAGCCACTGGCATATATTGCTTCTGAATATCTTCTTTAAAACTTTATACAACCTATCCCCCGGCCCAAGACCATCGCCATGATGCAGGTAAAATTTTTTGCCATTACGTTCTACAATAAGTTCATTGGTAATAATTGTGGCGCCTAATTCACGTTCAAAATAATCAAACATCCACATATCATGGTTGCCTTTAAACAAATATAATTTAATCCCGGCATCAGCCAGTTCAGCCAGCTTACCTAAAAAACGAATGTATCCTTTAGGGACAACCGTTTTATATTCAAACCAAAAATCAAACACATCACCCATTAAAAAAACTTCGCCGGCATCCGCTTTTATACTATCAAGCCACCTAACCAGGCGATCTTCCCGCTGCCGGCTTACTGCATAGCCACCAGCGCCTAAATGGAAATCAGATGCAAAATAAAGTTTATTACCAGTAGACATATTGCATCAAAAGTACGGTAATTAGATGCAGATGTGCAAATGCGCAGATGCAGATATATGTGGATATGCAAATGTGCGGATGTTAAATTACCATTACGCCAATAATTGTTGATTTAAATTACCTGCCATTGAGAACGCTATAGCACACCATTAACCCTGAAAAGATTTAATTGGACTGACGGACAATTAGTGGATGTGTATATAATAAGGTTGTGCCACCGTAATTTGCGGCCGGTTGTTATGAAGTTCAAATACACCCGTAACACATATGTTTTTACCTTTCAGGTGAATCCAGTCCAGGTTTATTTTATTGCCTCTAACAGCAATAGTATATTTTTGATGGGGATATATTCCGCCCATATTTAAAAGCGCTAAAGTATCGCTTATAAGTTTAAACGACTTAACCGTATCGCAAAGCGTGCCAGTTTTACCTAAATGTTTTTTGTATGCTGCCGCATTAAATTGTTGTGCAAATAATTTGACAGCAAAAACATGAAGAAAGATAACCAGGAATAATATTTTTTTCATTTAGCCGGGGTGTATCCAAAAAACGAATTATTTAGCCAAATGTTTGACTATTTACTATAAACAAAGCAGGCTTCTCATTACTGAAAAGCCTGCTTATTTAAATAACAAACAATAATTTATTGTCCACCATGATCACCATGTCCGTGATCTCCACCATGACCTCTATCTCCACCTTGTCCGTGGTCTCCACCTTGTCCGTGGTCTCCGCCTTGTCCATGATCTTTGCCTCCACCTTGTCCGCGGTCTCCGCCTTGTCCATGGTCTTTGCCTCCGCCTTGTCCATTACCCCAGCCACGTCCCTGATTTCCACCACGTCCACGATCTCCACCCTGGCCTCCGCCATTCCAATGGTTACGATACTTTTCATCGCGGCTTTCGCGTATGATTTGCTGATCTTGACGACCCCTGTAACCTGCATACCTTGTTCTGAAAGTAGCTGCATGTTCCCATGGATTACGTTGATTAACTACTACTTTATAGCCATGGTAAAGGTCGTAATTACGATATCTTGGCGGTAAACCACCTGTACGTATCCATGAATTGTTTTGATAATAAATATATTGATGATTGGGCACATCATAATAAGTATCAATATCAGGCATATAATAATAATCTGCGTGGTCATATCCAACAGGGCCCCACTCGGGCTGGCTGCCAATGTTAAAGCCAATATTTACATGTACTTGAGCCTCGGCTGAGCGATAAAACAGGCAGCTAAATAATATAGCTGCACAAAATAGGATCTTTTTCATAATTGTGTTTTGATTTACAGTAAGACAGTTAATATGCAAAAAAGTTTAGTTTATCTCCGTTAACGCTTTAATTGCCCAAACATCCCTACTGCTTTATATACCATTAAGGCACATATGATAACGAAATAAAAATTTATAATTATTAAAAAAAAAGATATAACTAATGGTAAACATTTACCGTATAAGAAGTTAAGTTGGTTACCATAATTAATTAATCATTTGTGTGTGTGTAGCCGGAGATTTAATTATTTCCGGCTATTTTTTTTAAAAATAGCTTGAAATAAATAAGTAAACAATGAAAACATCCACTATTACTGCCACAATAAACGCTTTAATATGTTTATTATTTAAACAATGCACCTACTGTAACAACCAGAAATGTTACTATAAAAATTTGCGGAAAAATTTAGTTTACGTAAAAGTCAGGCGTTAATAATTATTGCTCATCGGCATCTTTATCCGCCGATTTTTTACCTGCCATAGCCAATACCGGTTTGCCGATAATTTTATAGCTGCCATCTCCTTTCAATATTGCGGCAAGCTGCGCTTTATCCTGCATAGTTTTTACAGCACGGGCCAGTTCCTTATCAAATTTAAAGCTGTTTTCGTAGCGGCCTTTATCAAAATAATAGCGCGAAATAATTTCACTTTCCAGCACTTGCTTTATCTCGTCCTTATGCAGTTGAAGATCATTCTTTTTAGTGCTGAGTAACTTGGCCTTCAAAGCATCGTATTCGCTTTCTATTGAGGTAAATTCTTTATCCTTGTTCGCTTCAGTTTTTAGGCTATTTAATACTTTTTCAGCTGCAGTGCTATAAGTATAATTTTTATTAGCCAAAAACTTTACAAAATCATCATAATCAGCATCGGTAAGTGCAAAGACGTGGGCATCTGCTATTTTTTGATGAGTTGAGCGGTATTGTGTAGCATAATCAAACATTAATAATTTACCTACCAATGCCTGAGTAATAGTAGCAAATTTTTCCTTTGGTATAAAAATATCCGGGTAAATTCCGCTGCCATCATATACTGAACGTCCGTCCTTGGTTTTAAATTCATGAATAAGCGAGTCGGCAACCTTTACCACACTTCCATCATCCTTACGATGGGTATAATCAATTTCCTGAATACAGCGACCTGAAGGAACGTAATATTTAGCAATAGTAATTTTTACCAGGCTATTAAATGGTAACGGAAAAGCCTGTTGCACCAAACCCTTGCCATAACTGCGCTGACCAATAATTACTGCACGGTCAAGATCCTGCAATGAGCCTGCTACTATCTCAGATGCTGAAGCAGAATGATTATTTACCAAAACCACCAATGGCAAATCAGGTGCCAACGGGGCATTCATAGTATTGTAAGTAAAGTTTTTGTCTTTTACTTTTCCTTTTTGCGATACGATCTCTACATCCTTAGCCACAAACAGGTTTACAATTTTTACAGCTTCCTGTAATATGCCGCCGCCATTTGACCGCAGATCCAAAATAATTCCGTTAGGATTATTTTTCTTTATAGCAATTAAGGCATTGGTTACTTCATCGGCCGAGTTTTCTAAAAATCTGTCCAGCTTAATATAACCTACATTGCCATCAACCATACCATAATAGGATACGTTAGGCTGCTTGATCTCATCACGGGTAAGATTTTTTTCAACCGGCGTGTTTTCATTTTCCCGTTTAACCAATAGTTTGATCACAGCGCCTTTTGAGCCTTTAAGCAACAGGCTCACCTGCTCGTTATTTTTACCTTCCAGTAAAATATCATTAATTTTTAACAACTGGTCGCCGGGGCGTATATCGGCCTTTTGTGCGGGGTAACCTTCAAATACACTGGAAATATAAATTTTTTTGTTGCGTACAAAAATGCTGGCGCCAATGCCGCCATACTGGGTGCTTACATAATGCAGCTTATAATCTTCAATTTCAGATTCGGGTACAAATTCGGTATAGGGGTCAAGGCCGTCAAGCATAGCATCAGCCCCGGTTTTTATCATTTTTGCCGTATTGATATCATCAACATAGTTAATATTTACTTCCTTATATAAGGAGGCAAATACATCCAGGTTTTTCGATATCTCGAACAAATCGTCGTTAAAACTCCATATCCCCACCGCCAGCAATAATAAGCCGGCATACAGCATTAGTTTTTTATATTTTTTCAGCATTTCACCCTTCTCCTCAAATGGATATAAATATAAAACTACAAAAAACAGTTAAAGTTTCTATAATTTAACTGTTTTTACAGTCTATTATTATCAATATTTACTAAAGCTTTCTGTAGCGTAAATACTACATACTTCCTGTCGCGGTTTACCAGTTCCATTAACCGGGAAATTAAATTATCCTCCTGGCCTTCAGTATATTGCAATTCACTGTCAGTTAAATGATTATATTTTCTTTGTATTTTAATCTTTACTCTTTCCCACTCTTTATTGGTAATACGTATTTCTGCCATTTTTTTTAATGTTTTTACAAAAATATAAAAAATACGATGTTGAATTTTTTTATTTGGTAATGGCATTGTTAAACTTTAGCATATTATTTGCATCAAAGTCCTAATCTATTTATAAACTAAATTTAAAACTACAATGAAAAAGCACTTATTAATTGCGGTATTACTGATAGCGGTAAGCATCAGCGCGAAAGCACAATTTAGCCTGGGTATAAAAGGGGGCATTAATTATTCTACCATTAATTCAGATAATCTAAAATCTTCAAGTGTGGCTGGTTACCAGGCTGGCTTATTTGCACGCATAGGTGGTGGCCTTTATTTACAGCCCGAAGTTTATTTAAGCAGTTCGGGCGGTTCTTTTAGTTCGAATGATAATACGTATAGCGGTAAGGTTACTTTTACTAATTTAAATGTACCTGTATTGGTAGGTTTACGGTTTGGACCAAAAAACCTTAATTTAAGGGCAATGGCAGGCCCTGAATATATCGCTGTATTAAATCAGAATAAAAATTTATCCAGCAATTTTAATGCTGCCTACAATAACTTTGGCAACGCCTATAAAAACAATATGCTGGGTTACCAGGCAGGTGTTGGTATTGATTTGGGTGCAATTACCGCCGACTTACGTTACCAGGGTGATTTTGATCATTTTAATAATTATTATAATCAACGACAAAACCTGTGGGCTTTGAGCCTTGGATTTAAATTTTTCTGATTTAGTTAGAGAGGTTGTAAGGATTGTAGAAGTTAAAAAGGTTAATGTCCCGGCAAAAATTACCGGGACATTTTTATTTGATAGCGTTATTTTAAAAATTGTGAATAACGTTGATATTCACAATTATCTGTTCCATATTATTACCTGAAATTTTTATAAGTTTTTCTTTTAAGAAAGCTGGGGTATAAAACAAGTAAAGCCCCTGATGGGCAGGGGCCTTTACTAACCAATTATAAACCTAAATTATGAGAAGAGCTGTAGGAGAAGGAGTCGAACCTTCACGAAGTGGTTATTCTCATTGCTGAAAGTTTCCCAAATTCTTCGCCACCGCGACAAGGAGGTGTGTCTGCCAAAATTTCACCATCCTACAATTTTTATTTAATACACTTCGCGTGTATTGCTGTTGGGGAAGGATTCGAACCTCCACAGAGTGGTTAGCCCGCTTCGGGTTTTCCATGATCTCCGCCACCGGGACAAGGAGGTGTGTCTGCCAAAAATTTCACCACCCAACATTGTTTTTTTATTTAAAGAACGACTAAGCTTTTTGTCATTTGCTTGATACAAATTTAATAGACCAATCGATTCCTTGCAAATATTTCAACAAAAATATTTTATTTTTATTCAAATTTTAATTAAACTTGTATTTCAATAAAGATATTCAAATTTATGCCTCAAAGAAAAGCCCTAAATTCAGAAATTGATAATCTTGATGTGCAGATTTTATCAATACTAATGAAAAATGCAACCACGCCGTATACCGAAATTGCAAAAGAATTGATCGTTTCAGGCGGAACCATCCATGTGCGTATGAAAAAGTTGGAAGAATTGGGTGTGATTAAAGGTGCAAGTTTAGAAGTTGACCCTCAAAAATTGGGTTATGACATTACCGCCTTCCTGGGTATATACCTTGAAAAAGGTTCACAGTACCACGAAGCGGTAAAACAGTTAAAAGCCATAAAAGAGATTGTTGAACTACATTACACCACCGGAGAATGGAGTATTTTTGCAAAAATTATATGTCATGACACTACCCACCTGCGTGAAGTATTAAATGAGCAAATTCAAAGCGTAAAAGGTATTCAGCGTACAGAAACCTTTATCTCATTGGAAGAAAGCATTAAAAGACAGATAACGCTGGAATAAGTTAGTCAATGGTCATTGGGCAATGGACATTAGTCATTGGTCAATGGTTATTGGGCAATAGTAATTGATTAGGAAGGGCTTTATAATTGCATACAATAGTTATAATGATCCTTCGTAATGCCAATACCATTACGAAGGATCATTGCTTATTGATTAAAGGCCACCAGGGCCTTCTCTATTCTGGTTATTGTTTCATCTTTACCAATTAACACGGCAATATCAAAAACGTGCGGGCCAAACTTGCCCCCCACCAGCATGATACGGAAAGGCAGCATAATGTCACCAGGCTTTAATCCCTGTTCTTCGGCCATTGCTTTAAATGTATTTTCTAATTCAGCTGCATTTAAGGTTTCGACTGAACTCAGCATAGTAATAAACGACTTGAAAAAATTCGTTTTCACGTCCGTCCATTTTGGTTTTACAGCATTGAGGTCATACACTGCCGGGCTTTCAAAAAAGTAACCTGCCTGCTGGTAAAAATCACTTAATAAAACACAGCGATCTTTAACTAATTCAATTACGGTTATTAAATAATCATCATCAATTACTTTTACACCTTTATCTGCTAAAACTTCTTTTACCTGATCTTTTAACTTTTCTCCGCTGTCTTTTTTAATCCATTCGGCGTTTACCCATTTGGCTTTTTCAAAATCAAATTTAGCTCCGGCCTTGCTTATCCGCTCTATAGAAAATTTATCAGCCAGTTCCTCCAGCGTAAATATTTCCTGTTCAGTACCATCGTTCCACCCCAGTATGGCCAAAAAATTAATAAAAGCTTCGGGTAAAAATCCCAGTTCGCGAAAACCCGGTGTAAGCTCGCCGGTTTTAGCATCAAACCACTTCATAGCATAAACCGGAAAACCCAGCCGTGCACCATCGCGCTTGCTTAATTTGCCATGCCCATCTGGCTTTAATATTAAAGGTAGGTGTGCCCATTGGGGCATATCAGCCGCCCAACCTAAATATTTCCACAATAATAGATGTATAGGTGCTGATGGCAGCCATTCCTCACCCCTAAAAGCGTGCGAAATTTTCATCAGGTAATCATCAACCACTACAGCCAAATGATAAGTTGGCATACCATCCGCCTTTAATAAAACCTTGTCATCAACCAGGTTGGTTTCAAAACTAACCTGTCCCCTAATCATATCGTTAAAGGTGATGGTTTCATCAGCAGGCATCTTTATGCGTATCACATGCGGCTCATGTGCAGCCAGCAACGCGTCAACTTCATGTTGTGGTAATGACATTGAATTACGAAGTGTATCGCGGTAAGCGTGCCCATATTGAAAATTAGGTATCTCTTTCCGGTTACGCTCCAGTTCTTCAGTTGTATCAAATGCATAATAAGCATGGCCTTCCATTACCAGCTTTTCGGCATACTGACGGTAAAGGCTTTTGCGTTCGCTTTGGCGGTAAGGGGCAAATGCGCCGGGTGTTACCGGGCTTTCTGACGGGGCAATACCGCACCAGTTTAAACAATCAATTATATAAGTTTCGGCGCCTTCAACATACCGGTTTTGATCGGTATCCTCTATCCGTAAAACAAAATCGCCGTTATGTTTTTTGGCAAAAAGGTAATTAAATAAAGCGGTACGTACACCACCTAAGTGCAAACCACCCGTTGGACTGGGTGCAAAACGAACTCTAACTCTTTTATCTGGCATGGCGCAAAGATAGTTGAAAGTCTGAAAGTGGAAAAGTCTCCCTAAACCCGAAGATTTATTATTGCAATAAATTAAATGATTGTAGCTTCGAAACAGTTACTGCTTCTGACTTTCGGAGTATAAAGACTTTCGGACTAATAATTATAATTATACAAACCTATTTACGTTATTTGGTACTTGTTATGATCAACGCTTATCAACATAAAAAACGCTGGAAATATATTTTGCTAACTTTTGCCGTAGTTATTGCCAGCGGATCATTATTGTACACCAATTACCTGGTTAAAAATATTGCCCGGTCTGAACGCAGACGTGCCCAGGTATGGGCGTTAAGCATGAAGCAAAGTATAACGTCAGATGACAATGATTTTTTACCCTATGTTTTTGCTGTACGCGATAGTTCAACAGTGCCTGCCATTGTTACCGATGAAAAAGGCGATATCATAACTACAAGGGGGCTTGATACCTCCAAAACCTATATTAAAATGCCCGAAGATGTATCTGCAAATAAAAAAGCGAAAACATACGATCCGGAGTATTTTAGAGGTGAACTGGAGACTATGAAATCGCAGCATGAACCTATTAAAATAAGTTTACGCGGAATAAGCCATGGCGATAACAGCTATTCATTGATCTATTATAAAGATTCGGCCCTGCTTCAGCAACTAAAGATATTTCCATATGTACAACTTTCGGTTATCGCTGTTTTTTTACTGTTGGCTTATACCGCTTTTAACTCCTCCCGTAAATCAGAACAAAACCAGGTTTGGGTAGGTTTGGCAAAAGAAACAGCACATCAGTTAGGTACCCCTATCTCCTCTTTAATGGCATGGATAGAATTGATAAAAGATAAGTTTAATGCCGAAGATGATCCTTTAGTGGCCGAAATGGAGAATGATGTGAAACGCCTGGAGATTGTTGCTGACCGTTTTTCAAAAATTGGTTCAAAACCTAAACTGGAAACTCACTCGGTTTATGAAGTAGTAAAAGATTTTGTTGATTATTTTAAAATTCGGGTGAGCAATAACATTAGTTTTGAGCTAACGGGCAATCCGCTGTTAAAAGCCGGGTTAAACATCCCGCTATTTGATTGGGTACTGGAGAACCTGCTTAAAAACGCGGTAAACGCTATTGACGGCAAGGGTAAGATAAAAGTAGAAATATCAACAAATAAAGTTAAAGACCAGGTATTTATTGATATAACAGATACGGGCAAGGGCATACCCCGCTCCAAATTTATTACTGTATTTCAACCCGGTTATACTACCCGCAAAAGAGGCTGGGGTTTAGGCCTGTCATTAACCAAGCGTATGATAGAAAATTATCATAATGGACATGTAGTTGTTCGCGATTCAGAATTGGGTAAAGGAACTACTTTTAGAATTACATTAAAAAATATTAAAGATGAACAACAAACCGAAGCCTGACGAATTTTCACCCTTTCATACAAATTACATCAATCTGGTTGGTAATGAACCTATACTGGATATATTGGAACAGTTAAAAGAAAGCACTTATAGTTTTTTAACCTGCATTGATGCAGATAAAGCTGACTATGCTTATGCAGAAGGTAAATGGACCCTTAAGGAAGTTTTGGGCCATATGATAGATGCAGAAAGAACTTTTGCTTACCGGATACTGGCCTTTTCGCGCGGACAAAAAGAACTGCCCGGATTTGATGAGAACGCTTATGTAGAAAATGCAACCTTTGGCAGCCGCCGGTTTAAAGACCTGGCTACCGAGTTCAGGCTGGTAAGGGAATCAAACTTGTACCTTTTCCGGTCATTGAGCTCTCAGCAGCTTATTACAACCGGTATATCCGATGGTAACAAAATATCAGTAAGAGCATTACTATACATTGCCGCCGGCCATGAATTGCATCACCTGAATATTATTAAGGAGAAATATCTTTCGTAAGGTAAAAGGCAGAAAGGTAAAAGGATAAAGGTTAGGAATGTCATAACCTTTATCCTTTCTGCCTTTTACCTTCCTCTTATCCTTCAATTTCTTCTCTTTCTCTTTTCAAAGTGTCTTTCTTCTCAATCCGGTAGGATAAAAATAAGCCTGCTCCGCCAAATATGGCAATGAGTGCAAAATAAATGGCCGGGTTATCTTCTGTTGACCGCACAAAAACAAAATAGTCTAACATATAGGCTAAAAACAAACCGATACCTGCACCTATTAATAACAAACCCCAGGTAAGCGTATAAGTATTATAACCCGATGATTTAGGCCTGTTAAGGCGGGGGTCCATACCGCGTTCTATCATAGCCATTCTTTCGCGCTTACTTAAATAAACAATACCAAAAATCATCGCGAACATGCTTATTGGCACTAAAATGGGGATCAATACCCCTAATTCACCTGCGTCCATAATATTTATTTTAAATTGATTATATTTTTTGTTTAACACCACAATGGCGTATTTGTAAACTATGACTACAGTGTTTTAAAACAGGTTACAGTTGTTTTCTAAAATAAGTAATATTTTTATTAACGGTTGCAGATTATTAATAGCAGCCTTTTAGTTATTATAAAGAGATATGCAATTACTGCTAAATAACATCCTCCTGTACTGCTAATACCTCTTGTAACTACCGCTAAAAAATGCTGGTAAAAAAAACAAATAGTATATTTACTGTAACCTTAATAAACAACATGTCGTCAGAGAGCTATATAACATGCAAAGCAAGCTTTCAGATACTGAATTAATAGACCAAACGCTGGCGGGTGATCAGTCGGCTTATGCCGACCTGGTTAAACGGCATCAGCGCTTTGTGTTTACTTTGGCATTAAGGTT
>JAQBOY010000157.1 GCA_028287805.1 Mucilaginibacter sp. | reverse complement strand
GGCTCTATTACTTCATCAACAAAACCACGCTCGGCTGCACGGTAAGGGTTGGCAAAAATATCAGAATATAGTTGTTCCATCTCCTTCCATTTAGCCTCTTTGTCTTCAGCTTCATTAATTTCACGTTTAAAAATAATTTCTGCTGCGCCTTTAGCACCCATTACCGCAATCTCTGCCGATGGCCAGGCAAAATTCATGTCGGCGCCAATATGCTTGGAATTCATTACATCATAAGCGCCCCCATAAGCTTTACGGGTAATTACGGTAATACGCGGAACGGTAGCTTCGCAAAAGGCATATAATAGTTTGGCGCCATTGGTAATAATAGCGTTCCATTCCTGATCGGTACCCGGCAAAAAGCCCGGTACATCTTCAAATACCAGCAGGGGGATATTAAAGCTATCGCAAAACCGGACAAAGCGCGCGCCTTTAATGGAAGCATGAATATCCAGCACACCCGCTAAAAAAGCAGGCTGATTGGCTACAATGCCAATACTGCGCCCTGCAAGGCGGGCAAACCCCACCACAATGTTCTCGGCAAAACTTTGATGTACCTCTAAAAAAGAATCCGCGTCAATTATATGATTAATTACTTCGCGCATATCATATGGTTGCGAAGAAATTTCGGGCAGCAGGGTATTTAATTCTGCGCGATATTCATTTTTTGTTTCATAAGGTACAGCCGGTGCCCTATCCTCACAGTTTTGCGGCATGTAACTTAATAACTTTTTAATATGCTGAATGGCGGCTATCTCGTTAGGGCAGGCAAAATGCGTTACCCCGGACTTGGTAGCGTGTGTATTGGCTCCTCCTAATTCTTCGGATGTTACTACTTCATGAGTAACGGTTTTTACAACGTTAGGCCCGGTAACAAACATGTAGGACGTGTTTTCAACCATCAATATAAAATCAGTTATTGCGGGGGAATATACGGCACCACCGGCGCATGGGCCCATTATAGCAGATATTTGGGGTATAACACCAGATGCCATGGTATTACGGTAAAAAATATCAGCATATCCGCCTAATGATACTACACCCTCCTGTATGCGCGCACCGCCGGAGTCATTTAAACCCACAACAGGTACGCCATTTTTCATGGCGAGCTCCATTATTTTGCAGATTTTTTCGGCATGTGTTTCTGAAAGGGAACCACCAAAAACTGTAAAATCCTGTGAAAAAACATAGGTCATCCTTCCGTTTATAGTTCCATAGCCGGTTATCACCCCATCGCCCGGATATTTTTCTTTTTCCATTCCAAAATCAGTGGAACGATGGGATACCAACATGCCTATTTCCTGGAAAGAACCTTCATCCATTAAAAAATGTAAACGCTCGCGCGCGGTAAGTTTCCCTTTTTTATGCTGACTTTCAATGCGTGCCTGGCCACCGCCTAAAAGTGCTTTTTCACGTTTTTGACTTAATAGCTTTAGTTTATTATTCACAATTTAGTTTTATAAAAGATGACAGATGCTAAAAATAACAATTATCGGAGTTAAACAAGAGGTATGGAATAATTAGTTTTATAGTTTAAGCGGCTTCTTTAAAGGTGAGAAAAATCATAGCCATGTAATTAACAATTGTATACCCACCTCAACACATACTTATGACAATATCAATCGAAATTGATTTATTATATTTGCAGCGATAAACTTCTGTTTGAAGTTTCATACCGATAAAATCATATTGCTATTTCGATCTTTGCCTTACAACTTTAATCTATGAGTGATATAATTAAAAAAGATCTTCACCACAGTGAGATATACTTAAATTTGCTGGAGGGGAATAAACAGTTTGTTAAGGATACTTTAGAAATAGATTCGGAGTATTTTACCAACTTGGCCAAAGGCCAGGAACCGCCCATTTTATGGATAGGCTGTGCTGATAGCCGGGTTCCTGCCAATCAGATCACCAATACGAAGCCCGGCGAAATATTTGTACACCGCAATATTGCCAACGTGGTTGTTCATTCAGATATGAATATGCTTTCGGTACTGGATTACGCCATTAATATATTACATGTAAAACATGTTATTGTTACCGGCCACTATGGGTGCGGTGGCATTTTGGCAGCAATGAGCAATAGGCAATTTGGTTTAATTGATAACTGGCTAAGCCATATAAAGGATGTTTACCGCCTTCATGCCAAAGAGCTTGATCAGATAGCTGATGAAGTAGAGCGCTCTAACCGGTTAGTAGAGTACAATGTTATTGAAGGGGTATATAATTTATGTAAAACTTCTATTGTACAAAATGCATGGCTCAACGGACAATTGTTAGGTGTTCATGGATGGGTGTACAGTTTGAATACAGGTAAGATAACCGACCTGAAAGTAAGCACTTATAACAGCGCCAACATGGAGGATATTTTTAAATTTGACAGTACAGACCTGAAACTGTCCATTTAAGAAAAAGAGCTTTCATTCATAGCGAAGAATAACACAAGTAGATTCTTCGCTATGCTCAAAATGACAATTAAAAATTATTTCAGGTTACATTTCCTTGCTCAAAAACGGGTACCTGTAATCTTTTGGGGGATCAAAAGTTTCTTTTATAGTTCGCGGAGATACCCACCGCAGTAAGTTGATCATTGAACCGGCTTTATCATTAGTACCTGAACCGCGGGCACCACCAAACGGCTGTTGCCCAACTACCGCGCCTGTTGGCTTATCATTAACATAAAAATTACCGGCCGCGTTGCGTAAATGATAAGTTGCTTTGGCAATGGCGTATCTATCCTGAGAAATTATAGAACCCGTTAAAGCATATATAGACGTATTATCTACAATATCCAGCATTTCATCAAATTTATCGTCTTCGTATACGTATACCGTTAGTACCGGGCCAAATAATTCGTTGCACATGGTTACATAATACGGGTCGTTAACTTTTAACACGGTAGGCTCAATAAACCACCCCCGTGTTTTATCATGTTTACCGCCCGCAACCAATTCAACATCCGCATCATTTTTAGCTTCGTCAATATATTTTGCCAGCTTATCAAATGATATTTCTGTAATAACCGCGTTAATAAAGTTTTCAAAATCTTCAACCGGGCCCATTTTAAATGAGGCGATATCACGTTGGATATTGGCTTTCACCGCAAGCCATAAGGAGGTCGGGATATAGGCCCTTGAAGCAGCCGAACACTTTTGTCCCTGGTACTCAAAGGCGCCACGCACTAAGGCTGTGCTTAATACATCAACATCAGCGCTTGGGTGAGCCAGCACAAAATCCTTACCCCCTGTTTCGCCTACTATACGCGGATATGCTCTGTATTTATGAATATTGTTTCCGATGGTTTGCCATATATTTTGAAATACCGCTGTTGAACCGGTAAAGTGGATACCGGCAAAATCCCGGTGATTAAATATCACGTCCCCGGCCACTGGTCCGTCAACATAAATGAGGTTAATTACTCCGGCAGGTAATCCCGCTTCGCGGAAAATCTGCATCAATACATTAGCTGCATAAATTTGCGGATAAGCAGGTTTCCAAACTACTACGTTACCCATCATTGCTGCCGAGGTGGGCAAATTACCTGCAATAGCCGTAAAATTAAATGGAGTAAGTGCAAAAACAAATCCTTCCAGCGGGCGCTGTTCTA
>JAQBOY010000138.1 GCA_028287805.1 Mucilaginibacter sp. | reverse complement strand
TCAGATAATACGCCGGGTATCAATCTCACCACCGCGTCTACCAAAACAGCGGCTGGTAGTTCTCCTCCTGATAGTACATAATCGCCAATTGAAATTTCGCGGGTAACATAAATATCCCGTATACGCTGATCAATGCCTTTATAATGCCCGCAAAGAATAATGATATTTCCCTTAATAGAAAGCTGGTTCGCTATCTGCTGGTTAAGCGTTTCGCCGTCAGGCGACATAAAGATGATCTCATCATAATCACGCTCCGCCTTTAATTTAGCTATGCAAGCCGCAAATGGCTCTATCGTCATTACCATGCCGCTGCCACCACCATAAGGATAATCATCTACACTTTTTTGCTTGCTTGTTGAATAATCGCGCAGGTTATGCACCTGTATTTCTGCTATGCCCTTTTTTTGTGCACGCTGTAAAATAGAATGTGCAAAAGGGCTTTCCAGCAAACCGGGTAAAACAGTAATAATATCAAAACGCATAGGGCAAAGATAGAGAAATACGCTAAGCCCCCAACAATCTAAAGAGGAAGCAACAAAGCATATTACCTTTTATACTTACTGCACCTAATTCAACTACCATATATACCAAATAATAAATCCTGCTATTGCAGATGACAGTAACGCTAATATCAGATGCTTCTCCTTTAGTACTTTCTCCTTTATGCTCATAAAAATAATAGGGGTATTAAAGCTCCTAATACGTGAATAGACAGGGGTTTGTTTACCATTAGTTAATTTTATTTCTTTTTTTATTTAATAATTTTTTGTCCGAAAAAAGTTTTGTTTAGCATTTGAATTATTAAGTTGTTCATACACGACTAAGACAAGGAATTGTAAATGAAAGGACAGCCGGAGAATACCGGGACCAATGTAAGCGTTTTTCAATAGAAATAAAAAAAGCCTGTCTTTCAACAGGCTATAATGTATCGGAAAAAAATGTTTCGGCTAAAAATTAAATCATTTTGCATAGACTATATTTCAAAAACGATTGTTGGTACTTATACGCCGTCCTTTATGTTTTGTTGCCTCGTTTTTAAACATTTTTCTATCTACTGTATAATTATTAATGTTTATGACAATTATTTTACATTCCTGCTTCAGGGAATTAAGGCTATTCCAAATAAATATCCAAGAGGCCTTCGGGCAAATCAATCAGAACAATTTCCTTTACCACATCAATGCCTTTAATGATCTCTTCATTCAGTGGGAAAAGCACTTCACAGTTTTTATAATTAACCGCGGCTATTAATTGCTGCGGATACTCATGTATAGCGATTATTTCGCCAAGCTCGCCTTCATTTTCATCAACAGCAGTAAATCCTTTCAGATCCTTTAAAGTAAAATCGCTTTTTTTCTTTTTGGGTTTTAATTTATTGGGAAGATAAACATCCTTTTTAACCAATACAGCAGCTTTTTCAATTGTATCAATATCTTCGAGATATAAGTAAGCGACATTCTTTTGCGCGTACTTAATGGATTCCACAAAATAAGGAACCAGTTTACCTGCAATATCAATAAAAATATTGCTTATACTAATATCTCCAAGGTTATCAAAATCGACATACAACTGCATCTCGCCTTTTAAGCCTTTAGTTTTTAATATACTGCCAACCCGGAAACAATCTTCAACTTTCATAAATTCCTGTTAAAAGCTCCTCTCCCTCTGTTGAGGAGTTGGATGAGGCTTAAATAATAATGGCGAAGAACCGTTGGGTTGCTTCGCCATTATAAGATGATTTATCCTGACTCTTAATGCTAAGAGTATTGCTTCAAATAAATTATTCTGCACTTTCAGCTTCTGCTTCAGGAGTTTCAGTTTCAGCAGGTGCTTCTTCTTCTATTTCTTCAGCAGCAGGTGTATTTTTAGCAGCAATAGCAGCCGCTCTTTCTTCCTTCTTTTTAGCTTCTGCAGCTAAGGCAGCTTTACGTACTTCATCTTTTGCAGAAACAAGGCCAGTTTTCTTACCGGTTATTTTGCCATCTTTTTGATCAAGCCACTCAGCAAATTTTGTTTCTACCTGCTCTTCAGTTAAAGCGCCTTTTTTAGCACCGCCCTGTAAGTGTTTTTTGTACAAAACGCCTTTGTAGGAAAGAATAGCACGACAGGTGTCGGTTGGTTGTGCGCCATTGTTTACCCACTCAAGGGTTTTATCAAAATTAATGTCGATAGTTGCCGGGTTTGTGTTTGGGTTATATGAACCTAAACGCTCAATAAAACGTCCGTCTCTTGGAGCACGGGCATCTGCTACTATGATGTAGTAAAAAGGTTTCCCTTTTTTACCATGTCTTTGCAATCTGATTTTAGTTGCCATTTTCTTTACTTTATGTGTTCAACATTATCCCCGGAGTTTCTTTCAGCGGGGATGCAAAAGTAAGAAAATGTTTTTAGATAAAAAAGAGTTTTAATATTAGTTAATTAAGTAGGATTAAGTGAGTGGTTATACAAACGCAAGACCAACTACTCACTTAATCCTACTTAATTAACCATTTAACTGCTTACAGCGACAATATCTCCACCACTTTTAAAAATTCCGGATTGATGGTTATATGGTGTTTTATAGACTTTTCTAACGGGGTGTATGTTATTTGGTCATGTACTAAACCTATCATTTCATTATAGTGGCCGTCCTTTAAAGCTTCAACAGCAGCCACACCTAAGCGGCTGGCCAGTACACGGTCCATACAGCTTGGCCTTCCTCCGCGCTGAATATGCCCTAATACCGAAACGCGGGTATCATAATCAGGGAATTTTTCTTTTATTACCTGACCAATTTCAATAGCGGTGCCAGGTTCTTCTCCTTCGGCAACCATTACTATTCTTGACGATTTATCTTTCCGGCCATATTTAAGCCGGTCAAACAACGCTTCCATATTTGAACTGGTATCGGGTATCAAAACCGCTTCAGCGCCAGCGCCAATGCCTGTACGTATAGCGATAAGGCCCGAATCCCGGCCCATTACCTCAACAATAAATAAACGGGCATGTGATTCGGCGGTATCCCTTATTTTATCAATAGCTTCAATTGCGGTATTGATAGCCGTATCATACCCTATGGTAAAATCGGTTCCTATCAAATCATTATCGATAGTTCCGGGCAGGGCAATTATTGGGAAGTTAAATTCACGTCCAAAAGTTTCCGCACCTCTGAAAGTCCCATCGCCGCCTATAGTTATTAAGGCATCTACGTTACCTTTTTGTAATTGCTCGTAAGCTTGTTTTCTGCCTTCAACTGTTCTGAACTGCTCGCTACGGGCTGTTTTTAAAATTGTTCCGCCACGCTGAATAATATTAGATACCGACTTCCGGTCCATCGGGAAAAATTCCCCTTTTATTAATCCTTCGTAACCGCGACGAATACCGGTGACTTCAAAATCATAATAAACGGCGGTACGCACAACTGCCCTTATCGCTGCATTCATTCCCGGTGAATCACCGCCTGATGTTAAAACTCCGATGTTTTTAATTTGCGCCATTTCTTTAGAGGATCGCTTTTGATAATGTAATATTTCGCTTAAACCCTTTTCAAATGCAATATGCATTACCTTAAAAAGGTTCAGCAAATTTATATTAATTTTCTATCCTATAACTTGTTTTTTCAAGATGGGTAGGCCAAAACGTTTAAAAAACATTTAAAACAATTGAGAGAGGCTACTAATAGGCCCCAAAAAAGATTGCAGATTTTTTTATTAAGCAGTGTGAGAGATCCGGTTGTCTGTGTCCTCCAGACAATAAACAGACAACTATTTATTCAGCAAAACAACTATGAGTATTGCCTGTGACACAGGCAATGGAGGAAGTGAAAAGCGGTGTTGATGTATTTTCCAAGGCATTAAAAAAGCCCCCTCAAAAACTTGAAGGGGCTTACTGTTTTAGTTGGTTAACTATTCACTTTGCCAATATAACTGGTTCCATAAGGATAACGCTGCGGCCTTGATAATAACTTATTCGCTTCGGCATTCCCTATAAAATGCTCTTTAGCCGGATCAAAATGTAATTTACTTTTAAACTTCATGGAAGCATGTGCCACCAAACAAGCGCTGCATGAACGGTGCGCCACTTCAATAGGGCTGATGTTTGGTTTTTTGTTTTTAATACAATCCAACCAGTTGCGGTGCTGCTCCGGGCTGTTGTATAATTGTATTTCGTTAGAGCCAGTAACACGGGTTAACAGTTTGGGATCGCTCGCGGTAAAAAATGAATTAGGCCCCACATTTGATGTCGGATCAGTAGAGGTAACACGGTCAGGTGTACGGGCGCAGAAAACCCATCCTTTAGTACCTTCAAACCTTATCCCGTTTTGGTATGTATCATTAATTACCATCTCAACGCCATTAGCATACTTCATATGTACCTCAAATGGTCCGTGCACGTTCCATAAACCAGCTTTAGGGAATTCCACATGTACACATTCGGCCTCAATTGGCCCGGTATGTTCTGTATTCATTCCCCAATGTGCAATATCAATATGGTGCACTCCCCAACCGGTGATCATTCCGGCTCCAAATTGTTCCATGCGCAACCAGCCCGGGCGGGTTGTGGCCACCTTATGTTGGTCGGCTACACGGTCATAAGTATAATATACATAAGGGGTTGATCCTAACCAGGCATCGTAGTTAAACCGTTCAGGTATGGGCATTTCTGTCGTCACTCCTCCTGAAGGATCACCCGGCAAGCCAATGCGCACTGTTTTTAACTCGCCGATATGGCCGTTACGTACCAGCTCGCATGCCTTTTTAAACTGTGGCCATGGGTCCATCGAACGTTGCTGACTGCCCAACTGGAACACTACACCGGTTTTACTGATCATGTCGCTCATGGTACGCCCTTCCTCAATAGTAAGCGAAGTTGGTTTCTGACAATAAATATGCTTGCCGGCCTGTGCGGCTTCAATAGCTACCTGCGCATGCCAATGATCGGGGGTACTGATCTGTACCGCGTCAATATCTTTATTGGCTAATAGGTCGCGGTAGTGATCATAAAGCTTAACATCCACAAAATTCGGCTTACCGGTGCTTTTCTCATAAGTATCCAGTATATATTTTTTACCCATATCCTGCCTTATGCCATCAAAATCGGCAATAGCTATAACCCGGGCGGCATCCGTATATTTTAATGTGGTTTTCAGGTCATGCACAGTAGCAATACGGCCGCAGCCAATTTGCCCCACATTGATCATATTGCTTGGCGCGTTTTTGCCAAACACCGAAGACGGTACAATAGTTGGGAAACCCGTCATGGCAACGGTAGCAACAGCAGCTCCTTTAGCCGCGGTTTTCACAAAGTCCCTTCTGCTATAAGAAGAATTTTCTGTAGTATCCATTTGATTAATTTTTGGTTTTTAATTAGTTTCTCTTTAATTATTTAGTTTCCGCCATTTTTACGGTAACTGCCGGCGGATGGGCAAAATACTGCCAGGCAGCCTCGGCCCTTTCCTTAGTATATTTATTATTAAACACCACAAACCGGTATTTCAATACATAATCATGACCGGGGTTTAACATCCAGTCCTTATCTTTTGTGGGCGAAAAGTTGGCATATACATCCCCGCGATCATTTGATTTGGAATTCCACACCCGCAAAGGTTCAGGATAACTATAATTGGTCGGGTTTGACATCATTACCGCTCCTGCGTAATCTTTATCTATTTGACCCTGTACAATTACCCAACGTGCGTTAGTATTATCCGTCTCGTCGCGTGTTTTACCTTCTGAGGTCAGCATTTCACTGTTCTTGCCATCCCATTTTTCGGTTGCTCTCCATCCCAGGCCGCCGTAACGATAGGCTAATAACTTTATAGGCAGGTCTGCACAATTTAATTGTATGGTGATATCCATAATATAATAATCCTGGTTAGCTGCAGGCTGGTATATCCGTACAGATTGCAATTCATTTAAAGCCAGTTTTTCTTTCCCTGCATCCGGGCCATGCTTTAAAAAAGCGATATGCTGCTGCAACGCCTGGAAATCACCATAAACCGGACCGTAGGTTATAGAGGTAAAATTGGCAAACTTCACTGTTCCATGTCTTCCTTTTAAATTCCAGAAGTCAATAGTATCGCCATCAAAATAAGTGTGTGTCCACGGGTCCCATAACCCATAATGATGATAATGGTCAGGAGCTTGTATACGGGTAAGCCGGTCACCATAAGGCGACCATAGCGGATGAATAAAGCCACTACGCTTAAAAGCGGTGTCAATACCATTGGGCGGATATACCGTTTTATATACGTAACGCAATAAATTTTTATTATTGGCCGTAATAGTTAAATAACCACTATCCTTAGCTAAAGTAATATGCCCATGGACCTTTATATGTGGTTCTTTAGCTAATTCAAATACCCGGTGTTTAAGTGCTCCCGGAGTTTGTTTAACTATCCAGTATAAAACACGCTGGCCTTTGTTTTCAATTTGATATGGTATTGAAACCCGGCTGCCCCCTTTTACCTCAACCAAATTAAGTGTTGAATCGGGCAGGGCGGTTATCTGATCCAGGTTTACATGCACAGGTATATCAATACCTGAATTTTCATTGTTTAAAGTAACTTCTAACGCCGCTATTTTTTGCGCGTATAATTGAAAATTAAACTTCACAATAAACAGGAACAATAAAAAAAGTATTCGTTTAGCCTTATTCATGTTTTAATGGTTAGCAGTTATTAAACATAGCAGGAGTAAAAATTTTCATTTACGCTTATAATTATCAGGTTATGCATTTATTCTTTAATTGCCGCTTTAAAAGCAGCGTCTTCCGATAAAGGGTTATCTATAAAAAGAGGATTAAAAATTAATTGCATTTACAGGTAAATTACTTTACCTGTTTAATTGGTTTATTTTTTTAAAAGTATAAATAAAAATATTCCTTTGCAATCGATTACAAAAAAATATTTAATGTTAATTTTCTTCCTGTATTTTAATAAAAATACACAGTGGTTTGCGTATTTTATTGAACCGCCGATTGTAACAATCTTTTTATGGAATATAATATGCAATCGATTACAATAACACTATCTTTAGTAATCAATTAGTAGCGCAGCTTGTTTAAACCAGTTAACAACCTGATGCTGAATACACCAATTAGAAACCAATTTAACCAATAATAGTATGAAGAGAATAACCGTCCTTATTTGCACCGGTATAATGATATCATCTTATGCCATTGCGCAAACATCGCCACCTGTTCAACCCCCTGCAACTCCGGCTGCACCTGCTTTTCAACGGCCACCCCTTACTCCTGAACAGAAAGCAGCAGCTGAAGCACAGGCAGCCGTGCAAAAAAAGGATTATCAAAACATGCTTGATCAATTGCATATTACTCAACCGCTGAGGCAAGGTGCAAGCGGCTCAAAAGGACAGCCTAATTCAGCTAATTATGATGAATCAAAAGCTAACCCATACCCAACCCTTCCCGATCCGCTTATAGAAAAAAACGGCAAAAAAGTTACTACGGTAAAAGAATGGGAAACCAAACGCCGCCCTGAAATTATAGAAGATTTTGACAGGGAAATTTATGGCAGAATGCCTAAAAATACACCAAAAGTTACCTGGAAAGTAGTAAAAGATACTAATGAAATGGTAAGCGGCATCCCCGTTATCACCAAAAAACTAATTGGCCATGTAGATAATTCATCTTATCCGGCAATTACTGTTGATATTGATCTTACCTTATCTACACCGGCTAATGCTACAGGCCCGGTGCCCGTAATGATGGTATTGCTCGCGCCGTTTAATTTTGGCCCTCCCCGGGCGGCCGCTCCCGGAGCCCCTGCCCGTCCGGCACCACTGCCAGGTGCAAAAGAATTGCTTATTCAAAAGGGATGGGGCTACGCATTATTAAATACCAACAGTATTCAGGCTGATAATGGGGCAGGTTTAACCAAAGGCATTATCGGATTAATGAATAAAGGCCAATACCGTAAACCGGATGACTGGGGAGCATTGCGCGCATGGGCTTGGGGAGCAGATCGCGCGCTTGATTACTTTGAAACCGATAAAGCTGTAAATGCAAAAGAAGTAGGTATTGAAGGTCATTCCCGCTGGGGAAAGGGCGCGTTAGTAACCCTGGCTTATGATAAACGTTTTGCTATTGGCTACATCAGCTCATCAGGCGAAGGTGGCGCTAAACTGCACCGCCGTAATGCAGGCGAACTGGTTGAAAATGTTGCAGGACAAAGTGAATATCATTGGATGGCCGGAAACTTTATTAAATATGCTGGCCCATTAAATTATAACGACCTGCCTGTAGATTCGCATGAATTGATCGCTATCTGTGCTCCGCGCCCTGTATTTATAGGTACCGGTACAAGCGGACCAAACGGTGGCGATAGCTGGACCGACGGCCCTGGAATGTTTATGGCAGCTGCTGCAGCCGGGCCGGTGTATAAACTTTATGGCAAAAAAGACCTGGGAACTAATGAATTTCCACCTATTGAAACCATGCTTAACGGAGATGTTGCTTTCCGCCAGCATACCGGCGGACATACTGACGCGCCTAACTGGCCCCATTTTATTACCTATGCCAGCCAGTATATTAAATAACTAAAATTATAAGCAAACCGGCCCGGATAATCTCCGGGCCGGTTTTTAATGTAATGACTTTTAATTACGCCTCTCCTCTTTGATTCATCAAATTAAATGCTTCTGCCGGAGAAGACAGGGATAATTGATATACATAAGCGGTATTACCAATGTGTATCTCATATTCATCTTTCTCCAATGCATCAATTAATCCTTCGGCTACTACATTTGGATGTATGCCGTTTTCGCCCCCAATATCTTTCGAAAATTCAGTATTAACCAATGGAGGCATCAATTCAAAAACTTTAATAGCTGTTTTTTGCAATGCATGCCTTAACGATTGTGTATAAGAATGTAAAGCCGCTTTACTTGCCGAATAGGTTGAAATATCCCCGGCAGGAACAAATGCTACCACAGATGATACATTTACAATTGCCCCTTCAGTTTGCGCGCTTAATACAGGAAGCAACTTATCGGTAAGCCGCAGTATCGAAAACAAGTTCGTTTCAAACTCTTCCTTTGCCTTTTGAAAAGTGTTACCCTCTTTGGCCAGATTGTAAGCATAGGCATTACCTGCGTTATTAATCAGGATATCCAGCTTGCCGTATTCCTGTTTAATTTGAGTAACGAGTTTTTCAACGGCTGTTTCATTTGTTATATCTGCAGCTATGACACTAACATTGTTTAGCTGTGCTGCCGCCTTTTGTAATCTTGCTTCGCTACGGCCTGTAATAATAACTTTATTACCTTTTTCACTCAATAGTTTTGCTATTTCGAAGCCTATGCCTGATCCTCCACCGGTTATCAGGACTGTTTTGTTTGTAATATTCATTGTTTATTATTTTTAGTTGTTTGTATATTAATGGTCAGACACGATCACTTTGACCACGCTTGTTTTTTGTTTTTTCATGACTAATAGCAATAGGGGTAATGCCAGGGCAAAAAGTAACCCGATCAATAAAAAGGAATCCAGGTAACTTAATAGGGTAGATTGTTTGACGATGGACAGATCGATCATTTTTATGGCTTTTAGTTTAGCATCCAGCAAACCGCTGCCCTTTTGTTGGAAATAGTTGGTAAATCCATTTAACCTGTCGGTTGCTATTGGGTTTGAAGCTGTGATATGGCTAATCAGATCAACGCGGTGCGAAGCTATACGGCGAATGGAATAAGTGCTGATAATGGATATACCAAATGAACCACCCAATTGCCGCATCATATTATTTAAGGCGGTTCCCTGCGGCATATCTTTAGCTTCAAGGGATGATACAGCTAATGAGCTCAGCGGCACAGTTAACAGCGCCATCCCCAATGCGCGGAAGATGAGCTTGCCTGTTATATAAGCAGCCGACGTATCAAGATTGATCTGCGACATTGACCAGTTAAAATAAATAAAGCAGAAGAAACCTAAAAGAATAATCAATACAGGCGAAACGCCGCGCTGCAGTAATTTACCCGAAAACATTAAAGCCAATACTGCTAATACAGCTCCAGGTAAAAGTAACAACCCTGTTTCTGAAGGTGTAAAACCTAACAGGCGCTGTGCAATAACCGGCGTAAGAAATATAGAAGTGAACATACCCATGCCGGTAATAAAAGTTAATACAGCAGCAACACTGAGTGATTTACTTTTTAATACCCGCAGGTTAACCACTGGGTTAGGAGTATGCAGCTCCCATATTACAAAAGCTGTTAAGCTGATGATGGAAACAATGGTAAGCGCCGTAATATAACTTGTAGCAAACCAATCCTCCGTCTGCCCTCTTTCCAATACGGTTTGCAATGATCCTATACCTGTGCTTAATAAGACAATACCTGTCCAGTCTACTTTATTGGCTTTTACTTTAACTGCTGGTTCTGTTAGTAAAAAATAGCAGGATATGGCTGCCGCAATTCCAATAGGAATATTGATAAAAAAGATCCAGGGCCATGAATAATTTTCTGTGATATAGCCGCCAAGTGTTGGCCCTATGGTAGGGCCAATAAATACCCCTATGCCAAATAAAGCGCTGGCCGTCCCCAGTTTTTCTTTCGGAAACTGTTCATACACTACCGCTGCAGATACCGATAGCAATGCACCGCCGCCTAATCCCTGTAAAAATCGGAAAGCTACCAGTTCCCATATTCCTGAAGCCTGCCCGCACATGAACGAGCAAAGCGTAAACAGAATAATTGAACCGATATAATAATTTCGCCTGCCCAGTTTATTAGTTAAAAAGCTGGTGATAGGTATAATAATCACATTGGCTATAGCATAGGAGGTAATTACCCAAGCCGTATCTTCTAATGTTGAACCCAGGTTACCACTCATATAAGATAAGGCAACATTTACAATAGAGGTATCTATCAATTCCATTATCGCTGCACCTATTACAGTGATAATTAGCAGTTGTCTTTTTAAAGGGCTCATAGTTATTATACCAATCGGTATATTTGTTTACGTAAATATTCTTTTTTTATTTCCGATGCAATTATAAGACATAAAATATACCAATCGGTATATTTTATGTCAAATTTTTTATGCTTTTATTTGAATTATCATCAACTCAACTGTTTTTAATACTTTATCCAGGTTAGCAGGTGCGCCGGTTACTTTTGATATCATGATACCACCCTCAATTAAAGCAATGATGGACAAAGCAACAAGTGTATGATCTGTATCTGTTTTAAACTCTCCGGCCGCAATACCTCCTTGTATTAAATCCTCAATATTCTTTTTCCATTTTTGTATCGCTTTGGCCGCTCTTTCTTTTAACAGAAGGTTGGTATCATCTGCCTCAACAGCTGTATTTAATATGGGGCAACCACCAGGAGTATGAAAATTACGCATAAAACTGTGGTAGAATGTTGCGTATACCATTAGTTTATCATAAAAGGTATGTTCCTTTTCAATACGTTGCTGAATATTTTGGGCCAGTTTTGAATAGTTATGATCAAAAACGGCTAAAGCAACCTCTTCTTTGTTTTCAAAGTTGCCATAAATACTGCCTTTGGTTAGCCCGGTGGCTTCAGTCAAATCAGACAAAGATGTTCCCGCATATCCTTTTGTATTAAATATGCCCGCGGTGGTTTCAATAATAAACTGCCGCGTACGTTCAGCTTTTGATAATTCGTTATCCATTATGCAAATATACCAATTGGTATTTAAACATCAAAGTCGATCACCCCCTAACCCTTAACTATGGACAACCAAAGCGATAAAAATGTGTATGCACAAAAAATGTTGTTAAACATTTAACCAGTTATTTATTACCCAGGCCGAAATTATGAATGGCGGGGAATTGACTTTTTATGGGGGATAAACATAAATAGCGATTAGGATATTTTTTAGCTGAACGCCTTACTACTTCCCCTTATTTAACTTAAAGCCTACCATAAATTGTAACGTACTGGTATTAGAAGTATAGCTGCCCAAATCCGAAATAATTTTTGGTCCGCTTAACCCTCTTAAATAAGATGCGCCAAAACTGAACCGGTTTACAACTATAATTAGGCCGCCCGAAAGGCCATAATTGAGTTTTGATTCATATTTTGTATTATTTAACGATGAGGTAAGCTTTGGAAAATAAATAGTATCCGCCTTTATCGCAGCAGGTTGTAAAACACTGCTTCCGTTTACCTGCTTCACAGGCATGCTGATAACCGGGCCGGCCGTAAAGCTGATATGATCTGAAACCTTATATTGAATTTGGATAGGGACATTAACGGAATAGATCTTCCTTGAATCGCTTATCTGAAGCCGTTGGGTGGAGTCGATTTTACTCGCATTGGCATGGGAATAGCTACCGGATACTGTTTGGGGACTTAAATAATTTACAGTTATTCCCAATGCCCATTTATTGCTGAGGTGATAAGTGCCAAACACACCAAAATAAGCGTCCACAGGCAAGCTACCATAAAAATTTGAATTTTGCTTTTTAGGGGTAAAGCTGCCTGAAGAATTAACACCCATTAAAATTCCGTAATCAAATTTTGAGAATGAGGTGGTTTTAGGCTTTGGATCCTTGCTTTTTTTGCTGTCAGGGTTTTTTCCCGATGCTGATGCTTTATTTATACCGGGGATAGTTGAGTTTGTTATCAATGGTGATCTATAAGTAACAGAATCAAAAACAATGGTGGAGGTTAAGATTTGTAAAAAGGCAGGGTATTCTATTTTGTTAACGTTTGAAACTCCCTGGCTGGTTTGATTACTTTGTTGGTACGTATTCCCATACCCGTTTTTTTTCTGATCAACTAATTTAAAAGATGCGGAATTGGCAGTTGAACTATTTGATCTGGGGTTTTTATGATCGTTCTTTAAGCCTGCTTCATTAAGCGCCTCCTGTTTATGGCTTGATTTATTAGCCTGTACTAAATTATTTCTATATCCGTTTGCAGCCCTGCCTTTCGGTGCATCATGTCCATTCTTTTTAACAGCAACTAATAGCATATTATGATCTGCTGCATTTGATGATGCCGAACCTGTTGATGTTTTAGCAACACTGGTGTTAATTACAACATGGTGTTTTGCATCCGCCGCCTGTTTGCCGGGAGATAACACATTGTTATTATTAGTACTTTTTTCGGCAAATGCTTTTGAAGCGGGCTTATTAATTGAAATATCATTATTTTTAGCTTTATCAGAAGTTAGCGAACCGGAATCCGGCTTATTTATTTTGCTATCATTATTTCCGGTTAACAATTTGGATGTACTGCTATTTGCTTCATTATTATTGCTTGCCATTTTATTGACAGTTGTTTTATTTAAAGGATGAGGTGTGTTAGCTGCTATTTCATTTTTATGATACAGTAGATAAATCAAAACAGCAATTATCAATGCAGCAAACAATGCCCATAACAGCCTGGCTATGTTAGCAGATGTCTTTTGGGGTGTAATATCCACGGGCATATTTTCATCCAACAACCCCTGCATTTCCAGCCAGTCCTGCTCCACATCATCCGTAATGTGCAACTCGTTTCTTTTCGTTTGCCAAAGCTTCAAATCTTTCAATGAATTTTTCATTTTGCTTTGTCGCTCCTTTCTTTTGGCGGGATACTTTTTCCGGACGGATCAAGCAAGTCTCTTAACTTCTTTTTTGCTTCGGCCAAATGCCAGCGGGATGTGCCTTCACTTATAATTAATTGTTCTGCTATTTCTTTATGTGTAAAACCATCCAGTACGTATAAATTGAAAACAGTTTGCGTAGCATAGGGCAATTGCCTTATATGGGTTAAAATATCTTCAAAATATAATTTATCTAATGCTGACGGAGGTATAAAAAAGTATTCAAGATCCTGGTTATCTATAATTTGCGTGCTAAACTTTAACTCTTTACGACAAAGATCAATAGCCGTATAGATCATGATCTTCCTGATCCAGCCCCCCAGCTCCCCTTTCTCTATATCAAAGTTTTTAATGGATTGAAATACTTTCAGGAAACCGGTATTAAACGCTTCTTTAGCCAGGCTCTTATCTGCTAAATAGCTATAGCACACCCGTAACATATCGGCATGAAATAACCTGTACAGAGCTTCCTGAGCCGTGCGTTGGTTATTTATACATCCTTTTACCAGTTCTTCTGTTTCTTCTTTAGAAAGATCCATTCAAAAAAATCATGCCGAAGCGCCCTAAAGCACTCTTCGCAGGTCAGCCGTTAAACGTTGGGTTAAAACCAAAATTAATTTTATCAGGGTATAATAAGCTTGTTTACTAAAATCCGGCTGAAGTTAACGCAAGAGACTGTATTATACAGCCTCCTGGTCACTAAATTTTTATTACCGGCTAAAATGTTTAGGCGTAATCATTACACCTGAGGTATAATTCCAGTTAAAAGTAATATCAGTTGTTGTAATCACTATGCTGCCGGTATAAGTGATGTTGTTCAGCGTAACCGTTAACGGATAGGTGCCGGGTGTCATATACGGGTGTTGGCTGTTTTGCATAAAAGGAATAATACCCGTAGCTATGGTACCTCCATCTTTTTGACAGGCGTTGCCGGCAGGCTGTTGCACGTTAATAAAGTTTAAGCTGAAATTATTATTGGCATCAAGGCTTTTTGTAAAATTAATTACGCTGTTCCCACAAGCATACTTTTTGGTTGTTTCTGCAGTAAAATAAATATACGTTGTATCGCCCAATTTGCTTTTATAATAGTTAGACAATAAGGTGATCTGATCGCCTGCTAAAGAAACAAGGCCGGATTGCGTAATTACAGAATCAGCCGGAACGGTGGTAACCGGATTGGCTATTGGTATAGCAGCAGTTACGTTAATGGTAGTTGTTGCCGGGGCGCCTCCGTTAATAGTTGCCTGTACCGTATAAGTTCCCGCTTTATTAAAGGTGATAATAGCCAAATTTTTGTTTAGGCCCAGGGTATTAAAACCGGCAGGTGTAACACTCCATTTAATAGAGTCGGAAGCGGATGCGCCAACATATAATACCGAATCTACCGCATTTGCGGCTAAAGTTGATTTACTGGCAACCAGCTTACCGTTTAAGGAAGACAGGACACCTTTGCTACATCCCTGGATAATTAATAATGCGAAGCAAAGCGCCAATAAGCTATAGGCTAAGTTTTTCATTTCTTTCATTTTTAATGGTGAGTATAATTTCTGTTTTATTACATCATCGTATTAAAAATGCCAAACGTTGGGTACAAATTCATTATTCGTTACGTGTTTAGCGATTAGGATAAAATCAATCAACAACCATGTCACGATGAAGGTGGTAGGTTGAGATGGGTTAAAAAAACCAGAATTGTCATCTAAGAGGTGTATAGATGAGTGGTTAATAAAGTCTCCCCTTCCGAGGAGACTTAGAGGGGGCCGTTAAAACTTATAAGCCAGCGTGGTTAAAAACTGTCTCGGTGCAATAGGTGTAATACTATAATTATCATGTATCAGGTAGTTTAAGGTATTGGTTATATTAGTTACACTGGTTAATAGGGAGATGTTTTTGTAAGTATAACCTGCCGAAAGATCAAGCGTGGTAAAGCCACCAACAGGAACTAAGCGGCTATAGGCCTGTGCTTGTCCCACCGTATTATTATAACCCGCCAAACGCGATCCGGTGTAAAATGCAGATGCACCAACCTTAAATCCTTTTAACACGGTATTGTCAAATGTATAAAACAAGGTAGCATTTACCGTACTTGATGGATTTATAACTAACCGCTCACCTAATACAGGCGATCCTTTTAAACCTGAAGTTTTTGTATAACGGGCATTATTGTAGGAGTAACCCGTAATAAAATACCAGTTTTTCGACAAGTTGCCGGTAATATCAATATCAAAACCATCACTGGTGGTTTGACCGTTTAACTGTTTAACCGTATTATCACTGTTAATAGTGCCATCTGCTTTAAATGGCGCTACTACAGCAAGGTTACTGTTAACAATCCGGTAAACGCTTGCATTAGCGGTGATCTTTCCATCAAATAATTCATTTTTAATACCCGCCTCATACTGATTGACAAGGGACGGTTTTAATCCCTGGCCTGTAATTACATCAGTACCGGTATTGGTCATGAAATTATTGGTATAGCTTAAATAGATAGAACTCGTTTTTACCGGCTGGTAGATCAGCGCTGCTTTGGGCGAAAATGCACGATCATACCGGGTGATGGCGATGCCGTAACCCATAGTTTGCTTTTGCAGGTATTGAATGGAGGTTTGATACGTTTGCTGCCATGACCACCTGATGCCTGCCAAAATTTTAAGTTTATTGGTTAAGCTTATCAGGTCCTGTGCGTAAGCCCCGAAACGGTAAACAGGTGCCGTTATGCGCGCGGTATCTAAGGCATTGGGTATATCTGTACGCTGCTTATATTTAGCCAGATCAATAGTATTTATTTTATCATAAATGTAGTTACTGATATTTTGACCGGCAACACTGTAACCATTACTTACATTTAAAACTTTGGTAACATCTGTTCCAATCAATAGCTGGTGACTAATTGAACCGGTATTAAATATACCATTCAGATTAATTTGCCCGGTATAATCATTTTCTATGGTGTTGGCCCTGGCTAATCCCCTGTTCCATTCGCCCGCGGCACTCACCGTATTTGGCAAGTTAGCCTGGTACGAATCTATTTTTGTTCCCTGAGCGGATATAATAGCATTGATGTGCCAGCTATCATTAAATTGATGGTTCAATGTTGAGGAACCCGAAAATTGATTCATATGGCTGTACGCCCATGATGTATTAATATATTGTGAGCGCGGCACCATAATAGGTATGGCTTGTCCATTATTTAAAGATCCGATACCAAAGTCGGGCGTTAGGCTTTCGCGCAGGTAATCCCCCTCAACTAATAGGGTTGTTTTTTTATCAAGATTAAACAACAAGGACGGATTTACATATTTACGTTCGGTATATACATGGTTACGATAGCTGCTATCATTTTCATAAGTCCCGATTAAGCGGAAAGCTACATTTTGACTTACAGGGCCATATACATCAAATGCAGGCTTAAACATATTATAGCTCCCATAGCGCATAGAAACCTCACCGCCGCTTTCAAACTGCGGTTTTTTAGTAACCATATTAATAATTAATCCGCTGGATACATTGCCATAAAGCAATGCTGCGCTACCTCTTAATACTTCAACCGACTCCAGCGTACTGGCTTCGGGAAACCCGGCTGTATTAACTAACACTCCATTTTTAAATATACTGCCTGATGCACCGGTAATGCCAATACTGTATCCCCGTGCCGAAAATGTTTCACCGACGCCACCCCGCGTTTGCGTTAAAGAAACACCACTTATATTTTTAACAGCATCACCCAAACGATTTACCTGCTGATCCCGGATAACCTGGCTGGTTACCACTCCTATGCTTTGCGGAAGATCCAGAGCATTGATACCTGCCTTATCCAGCGAAAATGGTTTATTATGTACATTTTTGAAATTGATATTTACTTCATTTAACTGCGAAGCGCTTTCGGTCAAAGTGAAATTAGCAACCGTTGTTTTAGCCTGAAGAACAGTAACAGGTTTTTCCTGTTTTTGCGTGCCAACAAACGAAATGCTCACTATATAATTACCTGGTTTAATATTGCTGATGGTATAGCTGCCATCGTCTTTAGTGCTGGTTGACCTGTTTAGGTCTTTTATCACCACAGTTACAAATGAGGCCGGCTTTCCATCAGATGTTATAATTGTGCCTGAAATTTTGCCATTGAGTGTATCATCGGCTTTAACCCTATTGCAGATCAGCATGATTAAAAAAAGTAATTGGATAAAGGTGGAATAAAGTTTTTTCATCTTATTTAGATTAATTCTAATTAAGCGCAAAGATAAAAGCACAATCTTAAATTCAAAGATTATTTAGAATTAATTTAAATAAGAATAGGGGAGGCGGGTATAATGCGTTGATTGGTGGTATGTTTAAGCTTTTTTATTATAGGATTAAGTTTATTCCCGTTGTTTGCGTCCTCAGACAACTATTTATTCAGCAAATAATATGGGTATTACCTGTGACACAGGTAATTGAAAAAGTGAAAAGCAGTATTGATGCATTTTCCAATCAATAAAAAAAGCCCGGCGTTAATAAAACGCCGGGCTTTGTACGGATAATTAAGCTATTATTTTATGCCGTAATGATCATTCATTAATTTTACAAAGATGGAGCCTGGTAATATAGCTTTAAGTGTGGGCACAATAGTTTGGCCTATAGCACCAACCAAATAGCTATGCGCCGGTTTTGATTTAGCTACTATTTTCACTATTTGTGCAGCCAGCTTATCCGGATTTGCACCTATGCTTTCATCTTTTTCCATGCTGGCAACAGCCGCTTCAAACTCTTTTTGCAGCGATTCGTTTTTTAAGGTAAAAGGCACCTTTTCGCGGTTGCCGGTAAAATCTGTTTTAAAATCGCCGGGGTTAACTACCGCAACTTTAACACCGGTATTTTGCAGCTCCATACGCAGGCTTTCGGAGTAACCTTCAATAGCAAATTTTGAAGCGCTATACAGGCCCTGGTAAGGCAAACCAAAAAGGCCCGCTAATGAGCCTATATTAATAACTAACCCTTGTTTCTTTTCAATCATCCCGGGTAAAACCGCGCTGCACACACGTACCACACCAAAAAAGTTAACTTCAAATTGTTTTTTGGCGTATTCAACCGGCATAGCATACAGTGGCCCGGTAATTCCGTTACCAGCGTTGTTTACCAATACATCAATCTTACCCTCCGCTTTTACAATTTTTTCAACTGCCGCGTTTACTGACGCATCATTGGTAACATCCACTTCCAGGGGGTTAAACGATACTCCTTTTATACGTGTAACGTCACGACTGGTACCATATACGGTATGTCCCTGTGCAGCAAGTGCATTGGCAGTAGCTAAACCTAAACCGGAAGATGCACCGGTAACAAGAATTACTTTTTTCATTTTTTAATTATTATACAAATGGGTTTATTTAAAAATGCTTTAAATTAGTTTATTATCAGCAGTAATAATGTTGTAAAAATAAAATTTTCCTTTAAATCGTTATGTAAAATATATACATAGACAAAATATCCCTGCACTTAATCATCATTATCTTTACCGGTTAATTTTGCAGGATATGGCTTGGTTCCTTTACTGGCATGCCATATAATCTTATTCATGAGGGCATCATCCCCACCATCAATATGATCAAATTCAGGGCGCATGGATTGTTTGGCATAAAACAGGTCCTTCCCTTTTAGCATTGACAGTTTGGGGTTCATTTCATTAATCGGTATTTGATTGGGTAAAACCTTATAAATAAAATCTGAAGGCTTCTCTGTAAAGCAGGTAAACATGGGCAATGCCGTGGCATCAATAGTATTCATGGGCGGTATACCCAAAATTTGTTCAATGGTACGTACTATGCATGTTTGATTATAATTAGTATGCACCGTTTGTTGCAATCTGCTGTAAGCGCTTATTACAAACCCGGTAGTTCTGTAAGCAGATACATGGTCCCAACCGGATTGAGAATCATCTTCGGTAACAAATATTACGGTATTTTTCCAAAAACGGCTTTTTGAAACAGCCTCTACAATACGGCCAAGGGCCAGGTCATTATCAGCAACTTTTGCCCTTGGTGTAGGCATACCCGGCCGTGTTCCGGCAGTATGATCGGCTGGTAGGGCCATCACCATCAGCTCAGGCAAATTATCGCCGGACTGCTTTTCAAAATCATCTAATTCTTTTATAAAGGCAGATGCCCGCAACTGGTCATTAATTTCATGGTTATCAAAGCCGGGATAGGTGGATGAAAGCATTGGCCTTACCCTGGATATGGTTGAAACATTTTTAAACTCAAACGGCTTGCCTGCATTATAGTTATCATATATCTCTGTCCAGGTAGTGCCTTTTTTAAATTTCGGTATGCAGGCTTCGCCATATATGCGCACGTTTTTGCCATGGTCGGCGGCATTGTTCCATATAAACCCCTGCTTGTCATAAACCATAGCGTCGGTCTGCACGTGCGGGTAACTGCGAAACCATGCCCTTACACTTTTTTCCACGTAATCTGTGGTCATTGCGGCATCTGTCCATTGGTGGCCCTCTGCTGATGATTTACCGGAAACATAATAATTATCCATCAGTAAAAAATCTTCGGCCATCTGGTGTTGGTTAGGGGTAACCTCATTTCCAAACAGGCAAAGATCTGCCCTGCCGTCACCTTCCTTCATATCGCCCAATACCTGATCATACGTGCGGTTCTCTTTAATAATATAGAGCACATGTTTAAATACAGAAGGTTCGCCAATACGTTCAGGTACCGGCCTGGGTGCCATATTCTTCCGGGGAAGCATCCCTGCAAGCTTTTCCCTGAACTGGAGATTTAATTTTTTTACCCTGTCTGTATAATCAGCCAATTGAGCGTTATCCGGCAAATTAATAATAGAAAGAGTTGCCATTTGGTGATGTGCGTTATAAGCGCCACCTTTAGTTTCGGGAATATCCCCTTCCTTTTTCAGGCTGTTGCTGTTTACCCGGGCTCCTTCGCCTTCCAGATTGGTTACATATAATGTATTGCTCGTAATTTCCATCCCGGCAGGATAAGCTTCGGTCGGTATAAACCCTTTTATGACGCTTTTACCCTTACCGGCGACAACTGCGTTTGAACCTAACTGAATTACCGCAACAGCGTTATCCAAACCATTGGCTACATATAACTGGCGACCATCCTCACTCAATACTAATCCGTTAGGCGAATCGCCTATCAACTGCTTATTATTAAAAAGGTTCACTGGTATAGTTTCGGTTACTTTATCCTTGCGGGTATCAATAACTGTTATATTATCACTGTTGCCGTTGGCCACATAAACAAATTGCTTATCAGCAGCGGCTATAATATCGTTAGGATGCAGGCCTGTTTCTATTTCTGTTATCGCTTTTCCTGTTTGTACGTCAAAAACAGAAACCGTTCCCCTGCTGGTAGCACCAGTCTTAGGGTCGATATAGGCTTTACCATATGGGAGACCGGCCGTTTCATGCGTAGTATCAACAGGAAGTGGGCCGCCCCAGTTACTTACATAGGCCTTACCATTAGCCAATGTTATAGCATAGGGCGCAACACCGGTATGCACAGACCATTTAACGGCCTGGGTTTTTAAATCCATTTTAACTAACTGGTTATTACCATTAAGCACTACATATAAGCAATCCGCACCATTCTCGTTAGTAATAGCCAGGCCGTTAGGCAATGCAAGCGGAGAATCGCCCTCAGGTTTAAAGAGTATGGCATTTTTTAAACTTAACTTGCCGCCTTCCCAAACCGCCTGCATCACATAGGATGAATGGTTCCCGGCATTGGCCGCGCTCCAGAATATTTGCACTTCACCGTTTGAGTTAAACACCCTGATGCCCGAGTAGGTGCTCATTGCACCTTTGTGTTTAGCCTCTGATGAATAGCTCCACCTGGCTGCTACTTCATTTTTTTTAGTATCAACAAGGGCTATTCCATACCGGTCTTCAACAGCAAGCATAGTGGTACCCGGAATGAGTTTAGCATCCAATGAGTGGTTTTCGAGGTTTCCGTCGCCATATTGCACTACATTTCCGGCAGGCTGAATGATGCGGTTATAGGGCATCAGCACAGGCAGTTGTGTTTGGCGCAGGGTGCTGTCATCATACACACTATGCTGACTTAAATTATCCTTTACATCAATATTGTTTTTATTTTTAAAAGAATGACACGAAGCACAAACTATAGCTGCGCTTACAACAAAATAATAGCCTTTTTTATGCATAACAGATGCTTTGCCAGTAGTATATAATGGCTGTTGAATATAAAACTTTTAATTTATTAATGGCTTTTCTTTTCAAAAACAGAAAAATCGCATTCAAGGGCACTTCTGTCCCAGTTTCCTGTATTTGCCGCTGCTTCATAGGTAGATTGTAAAAAATCCAGCAGGCTGGCTTCCGGATCAGCCGCGCTAATTACATCATCATATTTTAAAAAAAACTCACCCATTTCCTTACTATAAAAAGCCGCTTCCGGTTTAACAGGCTGTTGGCTATATGCTTCGGGTGTTGGATAACAGTAAGCATAAAAAACAGGATAAGGGAAATCCGGACTTCCTGCCCAAAATCCGCAACTGCTTACTTCATGCGAATAAGCCTCCTGCATAATTGCTAATGACATATTAGGAGCGCCGCCGGGATGTTTTGGAGCTCTCCGGCCCGAAAAACGGGTAACCGCCAAATCAAATCCGCCCCAAAAAAAGTGAACAGGGCTACATTTCCCGCTAAATCTTGCCCTGAACTTGGTGAATATGGCGTCAATTTTTATTAATGCCTGCCAATACAGGTTGATCTGAGTGCTATCATATTCAAAATGCGTTTCATCCTGTTCAAACGGAATTGCAGGTTCAATTTCATTAGGCCTGGGATAAATAACCGCTTTAATTCCCATTAAATTGAGCTTCTCAAAAAGTACCTTATAAAAGTCGGCCACCGTGCGTGGGTACAGCTTTATCTGTGCATGGCCCCCGGTACTGCAAATGATAAGCAATTGGTGGTTGATAAAATCAAAATCTATCCGGAACATACCCTGTTCATAAGGAATGCTTCCCGTAGTTAAACCGGTAGGCGATACATATAAAGTAACATGCCAGGAATGATTGAGCCAGGGCGTTTTTACCATGCGGATCTTCCCGACTATTTGTGTCCATAGTTGAACCGTTGTGATCGTGTCCTTCAGATCCGAAAATTTTAATTGGGGCCATTTATTTTTCATACATCCACAGTATTAATATTCGGCAAACAGGTCATCCGGATAGCAAAATATCCATCTTTCACCAGGCTGGGCAGAAATAATTACAGGGTGATGTGTTGCATGATGGTGCTTTGTCATATGCGCATTAGGCGAACTATCGCAGCAAAGCGTTACTCCACAGGTTTGACAGGTTCGTAAGTGCACCCATTCATCTCCGGTTTTAATACACTCTTCACATACCAGATCTTTGGGCCGCTGTAGTTTTTTTACAGCCTTAATATGATCGCATAATTCTTCAGCAGCCATAGCATTCCGTTTTTCTATAAAGTTAATTATAAAAGACATAACAACTTTTTTACGTCGTTCATTTTTTTTGAAAATACTACCCTTATTAATACAATATATTTAAGCTGAAAATGTTCTTGGGGGCTTTAAAGTAAAACGCCTGTTACAAGATGTAACAGGCGTTTTACTTTACCCCAGAAAATCAAACTTATTTTCCGAAAGAATAGAATATAGATAAATTCACAGCAGAGCTCAGGTTTAAGGCAAAAGAGTCTGATTTGGTCTGAACATACGTTTGGTTACTGGTACTATGATTATAGGCTAATGATCCGATGGAAGAAGATAAGCCTAATTTTTTAGTGGGAAAATACACCAGATCCAAGCCCAAACCTGCATTAATAGAGCGGATCTGGTAATTATAATTGGATGCCGGATCAATATAATTCTGATCGGATTTAGTAAAGAAATACTGTGCATATGGCCCTGTTCGTATGCCTATTTTACCATTATATAAAAAATACTTTCTCAGGTAAATTGAGCTGGCAAAAGAACGGGAATCATACACTAAAGGCGCATTTGAAGC
Organism: Mucilaginibacter sp.; assembly: GCA_028287805.1. Classification (GTDB taxonomy): domain Bacteria; phylum Bacteroidota; class Bacteroidia; order Sphingobacteriales; family Sphingobacteriaceae; genus Mucilaginibacter. Next base: position 5,036 of record JAQBOY010000138.1, on the reverse strand, counting down.
AGGAGGACGAAGATAACTATAATTTGTTTTTTGATCTGTATAGCCAATGCTGGCGCCTAAATCAAGATTATTGGCAATAAAATAACTATAGCTTGGGCCAATTGAAAAACTGCTTGTCTTATCAGTGCTATTAGTTCCATTTTGGCCGTTAGTGTAATTGTTTGTGCCGCTTCCGGTACTAAACCCTAAGAAACCGCCTAATAATTGGTTACCCTTTTGTGTTTGAGCTTTAACTGAAAATGTGCCACCAATGGCAATAAGGATTAGAATAAGTGTTTTTTTCATGTGATAGATTTAAGTTGGTTAAATAAACGAGGTTACATTAATATTATTGCATAACCTCAAACACACCTTAACTAATAAACCCTTTCACATATTCCTTTGTCAATTCTTCTTTGGGGTTGAGCAATAGCTCCTCGGTAGGGCCAAACTCAATTATTTTACCCATATAAACGAATACGATATAGTCTGACACCCTGCGCGCCTGTCTTAAAATATGGGTAACCAGAACAATGGTATATTTCTCTTTTAATGAAACAAAAAGATCTTCAATAATGCTGGTTGAAACGGGGTCGAGTGCCGAGGTAGATTCATCACCTAAAATAATCTCCGGCTCAACTGCCAGTCCGCGCGCCAAACATAAACGCTGCTGCTGCCCGATGGACAGGCGGGTAGCGGGTGCATGCAAACGGTCTTTCACTTCGTTCCATAACCCGGTAGCTTTTAATTGTGTTTCCACTATTTCATCCAGATCTTTCTTTTTACGGGTGCCGTGTATACGGGGACCATAAGCCACATTATCATAAATAGACATAGGCAGTGGATAAGGCCGTTGTGAAAGCAATCCCATTTTTTTGCGGATATGCGTCACCTCAACGTTAGGGTCATAAATATTTTCACCATCCACTAATACTTTGCCGGTAACCTTCACGTCTGCTGTATCATCCAGCAAACGATTAAACGATTTCAATAAAGTGGTTTTCCCACAACCGGAAGGCCCTATAATGGAGATAACTTTCTTATTAGGTATATTGAGGGTAATATCTTTCAGGATGGCATGGTTGCCGATCTGTACATTTAAATGCTGTATGCTGATATGCGGGTTATCTGTCATTACTGGATTTTGTTTTTTGAAAACCTCTTAGCCAACACAGAGGAAAAAATAGTGATAATAAGCACTACAATGGTTAATATTAAAGCTGATGCATAAGCCCGGCCCTGCACCTCTTCAATCGGGCTGCTTAGCTGGAAAAAGATAGCCAGGGGCAATGTAGCTGCCGGCTGATGAAGCGAGGTGGGAATATTATCGCTGAAACCTGCTGTGAACAATACGGAGGCTACATCGCCTATTGCACGCCCGAAAGAAAGCAATATAGCGGTGAATATCCCAGGCAATATTTGCCTTAATACCACTTTTGACATTTCCCACCGGGTTGCACCTAAGGAGAGTGCGGCATCGCGCAGCTCTTTTGGCACAGTCTGGATCACTTCATCAAGTGTACGCACCAATATAGGGATAACCAATAAGGTTACGGCTAAAATACCTCCCAATAAAGAAGCCCTGATACCCAGATAAATCATGATGAAAAAGCCGAAAGCACCATATACAATAGATGGTATACCAAACAGCACATCAAATGCGATACGCAAGCCGGTGGCAACATAGTTTTTGCCGTTCATATACATATTTATATAAATTGCTACAGGGATGCTGATAATAAGGCCAAGCACTGTTGCTCCGCCTGCAACATAAAGCGAACCAATGATGGCATTTAAAACACCTCCCTCCTTGCCAATATAAAATCCTCCGCCGGGTATTTTAGTTACCATATCCCAGTTCATAAAAGGCATGCCTTTATAAAATATAGTACCTACTATCAGGAAGAAGCTGCCTGCTACAATAATAGTTGCAAGCACCATCAGCACCCTGAAAAAGCTTTCTTCAAGTTTTCGCCTGATCATTCCGAAAGCCCCCTTTCCAACCGGACCAGTATCAGCCTGGAAATAATATTGAACAACAGTATAATGATGAACAGCAACAATGCCGCAAACATCAATGCGGATTCATACATTGGAATAGATAACATTTCGCCATAATTATTAGCAATAAGCGCCGGCAGGGGATAACCCGGATCGAAAACAGAATGAGGTACAGCCACATTATTACCGCATACCATCAGTACGGCGATGGTTTCGCCAAAGGCCCGGGAAATAGCCAATACGGTTGCAGCAATAATGCCTGGTTTAGCCTTGCGCAGTAATACTTTTTTAATGGTTTCCCATTTAGTTGCGCCTAAAGCAAGCGAAGCATTTTTCAATTCGTGTGGAATGGTCATTAATACTTCACAAACTATACTTACGATCAGCGGAAATATCATCACAGCAAGAACTACTCCACCTGCCAGCACACTATAACCTGTTGAAAATTCAACAAAGTGCGGCGCTATGTGGTTTTGTATGAGCGGAATGATGAAAAGAACGCCCCATACACCAAATATTACGGGCGGTATGCCCGAAAGCAGGTTTACAAACGGAATAAGAATCTTCCTGATACGGGCAGGAGCATACTCAGTAATGTAAAAGGAAGTAAGCAGGCATAACGGTAAGGCTATAATAATAGCAATAGCCGTAACCCAAAGGGTACCCATTATAAATGGAAAGAAACCAAACAACCCCTTAAGTGGCCGCCATTCACTTGAAGTTAACAGCGTACCCCACGATAGTTTATGGAGCAATGGCAGGGATTTATAATATAAACCGATGCCAATGAGCAATACTAATGAAACTGATGCCAGTGTAAACACCAGCATCAGCTTTGAATAAATTTTATCTTTTAATAATCTGAACATGCACGAGGCTGGATTAGGTTGAATGGTAAGATCGGGCTGAATAAGGTGGTTAAGTTTTAAGCGTTAATCAACTCATTCACCCCCTTACCTGATCAATCAATTCACTTTTTTCAATTCTTCAGCTATTTTTTGTTTTGACAGGGAAATATACCCATTCTCTTCCACATATTTCTGTCCTTCGGTCAATACAAATTTTACAAATGCTACCAGTTCAGGGCGATTGGGCCTGCCTTTAAATAAAAAGCCAAGATTACGTGCCGGAGGTGAAGGATATTTTCCGGTCGCAATAGCTTCGGTTAGTTCATCAATTGTTTCGTAAAAATTCTCATTGGCATCTATTTTGCCATTTGCATTCACGTCAATAGGTAAGGCGCGTACACCTGCTACTTGTTTGCGTGTTTTCAGGTCATACAGGTAAGCGAGATTATTATAGCCAATAGCTGTCACATCTTTTTTTACGGCCTGCATCAAACCCGGATCGCCATAAACGCCTACACCAAGCAGGTCTTCCTGCTTTTTGTTAAAGTATTTAGCCCAGGTTTCGGCCGCGCCCGCGGCATCCGAACGGGTATAAATATGGATAGGCACCGAGACTTTTCCACCAACCTGGTTCCAGTTCTTAATGCTCCCGGTAACAAATATTTGCTGGAACTGATCGCGTTTAACGCCTTTAGCCAGTAAAGCAGCCGCATTGGGGTTGCCGGCATTAAAAGTAGGAACCACAGCGTCCTTAGTAACATAAATAGTATAAGCGCCTTTTTTTACCTCTTCAGGATTAATATCCCTTGAAGCCAGGCCTATATCTACCAATCCTGAAAGTGCATCTGTTATACCCTTACCGGCACCGCCCGCCGAGATATTGAAAACCACATTGGGATGTACCTTTTTAAATTCCTGCGCCCATTTTACGGTAATGGGATAGAGAGCAAAAGCACCTGAAATATTTATGGTACCCTTCAGATCATCCAGCAAAGGCTTAGGATCATTCTTCCTAAAAGAAGATAGCAGGAAAACTAAACCTGCTGCTGCAAAGATTGACAGGATTACCTGCTGTTTAAAAAATGTCCTTTTCATAATATAATAAGTTTGATAATAGTTCTTAAAATGCAATCTGCAATTGTACTTCCAGTATATTGTTTTTGATTTGTGCAGGCGTTTCCTCTCGCTTATCAAGATAGTCTACAGCCAATTTGGTCCATGAGTTAAACATATAATTGAGGCCACCTGTATAAATTTTTGAACGGTCAGTACTGATCTCTTTATTAGGGTCATAAGTATCGTATTTAGCTACTAACTGCAATTTGGGCAATACAAAATAACCCCCTTGTGCATACCAGCCGTCTCTCTGGATAGCAGCATCGGTCCCGTGTACATATTCTGCGGTTACTGAAAAAGGCCCTGTCACATAACGGCCGTCAAAACCATACCGGTTGCGGGTTTGGCTTTTTGTGCTGCCTGTAGGTATACCCTGCCCCTTATATAAGCTGCCTCCAAAATTAAGCCCTTTTATTGGGTGAACACCCAGGCGGGCTGCTATATCCTTATGATTGTTGTTGTCTGTAGTTACATTATATCCGGCCCCGTTAAATACGCCAAATGAGTAATCAAAAAGATACTGGTCATTGGCCTTTACAAAATTACCGCTCACCTGTGCACCTATATCCCGGCCGTTTTGCTGGCCGATAACGTCTTTAGATCGGCTTACCAATGCTTCAACTGCTTGTGAGCGGTCAATAAAATCTAACTGACTGTCAGAAACTAAGCTCTCATAAGAAAAAGGAAGCTTAAACTGACCCGCTGTAAATTTTAAATAATCAGTTATTTTATATGCTGTATAAGCATCAAGTAGTTTGGTGGAAGCCGCAAATTCTGTATAAATTTCATAGCTCCACTGATCAGTAATATTACCTTTTGCATCCAGCCTAGCACGATGAAGGTCGAAGGAATTATTTACACCGGATTGTTCAAATCCCTGATAACGTGCCTGCACCAGCCCGCTTATTTGAAGAGCCCGGCTTCCTATAGTAATGTTATGTTGGTTCTCTTTTTCCTTATCGCGCTTTTGCTGTTCTTTTAGTGCCTGGTCTGAGCGTAGAGAATCAGCCTCCTGCTGACTGATAACATTTTTTTTGATCAGCACATTAAGCAAATCATCATTTTGCTGTGCTTTTGCCACTATTGCTGACA
>JAQBOY010000133.1 GCA_028287805.1 Mucilaginibacter sp. | reverse complement strand
ATATCAATACTTCTAAAAGCACAATACAATAATCCATTAATGCTAATTTCTTAAAAAAATTATCCTACGATAAAAAAAATTGCTTAAATAATAAATAAAGTGGTAAAAATTTAATAAGCTTATTATTTAATATAATAACTACTACTTTTTATGAACAACTATAGGCATAAAGGGCAACTACGAAAAAATGCCTTATTTTTAATGTTATCTTAATGTTTTTTAACGTGCTTTAAATCATGATTTATCTACGGTTCCGTGAACATAATAGTGTAAGCTAATAAGTTAGCCAAACATTGGCAAAAAACAACAGAAAGATAAGTATATCCTTTTCCGAAAGCTTAGTAGATTGTATTGATGTAAAATAGTACCCATTGTGTGAAATTAATTCACAATATTTCTCTCTCTTATACAATTATCTTATCATTCGTCAAAAATCATTCTGATTAATTAAAGCAATACCTAAATTGAGGCTATATATAAGGAACAACATTATTTCTTTATTCAATAGGTAAGCGAAATGGCAATGTTGTATCCTAACTGCATAAGTGCAGGTTCTTTTAAATAATATGGTAAACATTATTTAAAAGAGATAATAAAACACTAACATCTGTTTCGATAAATAAGTAATTAAACCTTAAAAAAATTGGAGGTAAGGAAAAAGCCAGACCTCTCAAAATAAAACTGCTTAAAATACCTGCCAAATCACAATAACACTCACAATATGAAAAAAACAATTATTAATTACACAAAAAGCGTCGGTTTTAAATTAATGAGCGAGGATATGGTCATAGTTGCCATGCTCGTATCGCTTGCCATCTTGTTAGGTTTGTCCTATATATACGTTAACATTTTAATCATACGCGAATAGTAAAATTAATATAATCTCTCATTAAAGGATTAACCAGTTATAAGAGTTATACAATAAAGCATATAGTAATATTCATATAGAATGAATATTACTATATGCCAATGAAAGGTCCTGTTGAAAAGAGTAAAACCTGATCCTTTCGTAACACGCTATTAAATTAAAAAGATACAACAGCTATTATTAAAGCTGGCATCTGATCTATATATACACCTATATAATATCCCGCCGTATGAATAATATAATTAAATATAAGCAAGTTCAACTGGAAAAGGTTAAAAACTTCACCATATTACATCAATCAGAAGAAATAGCTCAAATAGGCAGCTGGGAATACAATTTGAATATAAACAAATTCATATGGTCTTCTGGCATGTATAATTTATTCAATTTAGAGAAAGGCACAAAGGTAAAACCGGAAATCTATCTGCAATATGCAACAAGCCAAAGCCAGTTTGCAGCAAATCGCGTTGTAAATTATTTAAAAACAGGAATAACAGCTTTTGAAGAGACATTAGAAATTTTAGCTGGCGATGATATTAAAACCATTAAAATTAAGGCTGCTGTTATTCATAATTTAGAAGGACAGCCGGTAAGCGTTATAGGAGTGGATATGGATATTTCTGCGCAGAAGAAATTAAAAGAGGAGAAAGAACAACTTGAAAGCATGTTTAAAAAGATGCAGTCAAACCAGAAAAAAAGAATATTCCAGTCTATATTGCTTACCCAGGAAGAAGAAAGAAAGCGTATTGCTGAAAGCTTACATAATAGTTTAGGGCAATTACTTTACGGAATTAAATTAAACCTGGAGCAACTAAACTTTGACAATCAAAAAATAGATATAGAGGGGTCAAAAAAAATAAAGAAAACCACAGAGCGGTTAATAACAGAGGCAATTAAAGAAAGCAGGCGTTTGTCGCATGAGTTAACACCGGTTATTCTGGAAGAGCTTGGTTTGAAAGAGGCGATCCACGATATCTGCAGACAGTTTAGCAATAGCCTTATAATAAAATGTCAGTTTAGCGGCCAATATCAAAAAACCAGTAAATTGGTAGAAATAGTTATTTATCGTACTATACAGGAGCTGATAACAAATATTATTAAGCATGCACAGGCTACTGAATCAATTGTAAAAATTCATATTGATGAAAAATCAGTAAACTTAACCGTGCAGGATAATGGTATTGGTTTTATAGACTGTGAAACAAATATGGGTATTGGTTTAAAGACAATTAAAAGTAAGGTAAAACTATTAAACGGTAAATTTAATTCCATTTCTAAACCCGGAAAATTCACAATTGTAAGTATCAGCATTCCTAATACTCAGGAGTAGTTTATACAGAAGTGCTTATGCTGCATTTTATCAAAAAAGCCGCTTCTGTTTAAGAAACGACTTTTTCTCGGTACACAAAACGCTGTATTCAAATCTTAAGGTATTATTTATTTACAGTTGTCTACTTCAATGTTTCTTTTTTAGGCTGTTTAACTATTTTTTCAATAAACTCTGTTTCTTCAGGTTTGTATGGCGTACCATCTTTATGAAATATATCATGGAACCATACTTTTGGCTCACCTCCTTGCGGCATTGGTGTATCCCAGGCATAAATGGTATTTGTTTTACCAGCTACCAGGCCCCAATTCAAAGCGCCCACATTTTCCCGTTTAAGCAGTGGCAGTATAGTTGAAAAAGTGCTATTTCTGGAGCGCGCCATATATTCTGTACATATGAGAGGTTTACCATGGGTTTTTAACAGCTGTAAAACCCGTTGATGTGCTTTTTCCTCCTCATAATCATGGTAGGTAATAATATCAGAATTAAGGGCCTGAAAAGCATTTAATTTTTCAAAATCCCATGCCCAAAGCCCCGCTGATACCGGCTGATCGGGGTTTACCTGGCGGGCCCATGTAAATACTTTGGTTAACAGTGCCAGGGAAGTATCACGTTTGGTTTCATTACCGGGCTCGTTATATAAATCCCACAATAAAATACGCTTGTCATGCGCAAAAGTACCCATCACATCTTTAAAATAACCTTCCAATATATTAAACTGCTTAGGGTCTTTTACTTCTCTAACGCCCGGATCCTGCATCCAGCCTGAATTGTGAATACCGGTTTTAGGCAGCGGTTGTTTCCCGGGTTTAGGGTTAGGGTTCCAGCAATCGTCAAAAAAGACCAATATGGTTTGAATGTGATGCTTATCAGCAATAGCAAGGTATTGATTAACCCGGGATTTAAAACCCTTAGGATCTACACCATACGCAACACTGTGCAGGAATACCCGCATGGTATTAAAACCAATACCTTCTGCATAACCTAACTCACGGTCAATGGTTTTCGGATCAAAGGTTTCGGCCTGCCACATTTCCAGCTGATTAATTGCGGTACTGGGTATAAAGTTAGCCCCAATGATCCAGGAATGATGATTATACCAATTATTAGCTTTTTCAACGGACCATATTTTGCCCTTTTGCAGTGGTTTAACTTTAGGTGTTTGCGCGTTCGCCGAAAAAACGGTAAACGTTAACAGAAAAACTGTTAGTATCAGGTTATTTATCTTTCTCATAATTTTATTGTGTTAGTTGTTCTTTTTATTCTTAATAATAATTATTTGGTTGCGCCCGTTTTTGATAGCTGATTTCCTTTTGTTTCCAGGCGCTTTGGGTGGCTTGGCTACTACTACCTCAGCTTCTGACGGTACAGGTACAGGCACACCGGGTTTAACCGGTAAACCAAACTTAGGCGTGCCATCTTTATTCCAGGTAAACATTTGCATACGTGGTGAGCGCTTTCCTCCGCAGCCACACCCGGGTTCAGAGTTAGCGTGATAAAGTATCCAGTCTTCTTTACCATCAGGCGATTTAAAAAATGAATTATGCCCCGGAGCATAAACACTATTGTCCTTGCTTTGCATAAACACAGGTTTCGGCGATTTTTTCCATGATCCTGGGTCCATCAAATCACTGGTATCTGAAGCGGCAAGCATTCCTAATGCATAATAATCCGTCCAGCAACCGCTTGCCGAATAAATTAAAAATATTTTATGACCATGTTTCAAAACTTCAGGTCCTTCATTAACGTCTACATGCGCCGGATTATTGGCATCATGCAGATCGCCGTGTTTTTCCCAGTCATATTCGGGCTTTGATATTTTTATACGCTTGCCTTCTACCGTATATGGGTTTTTTAATTTAGCCATATAAATATTTTGCTGCCCGTTCACATCTCCCTCCCACCCGGACCATACCAAATATAGCTGCCCTTTATGACCGAATACCGAAGCATCAATAGCCCATTTATTGGAAGCTTCGGCAAGTTGCCCTTTAAAAAACCATTTGCCCATCAGTGGGTCGCGCGATGAATTTTCGAGCACATATAACCGGTGATTAACGTTTTTACCATCATCGGCAGCAAAATACATATACCATTTGCCATCAATAAAATGTATTTCAGGAGCCCAAAGTTCACGTGAATAACTTTTACCTGCCGGCGGAATCCAGATAGTTTTTTTAGGCGCATGCCGCAGATCGGCAATATCCTTTGTTTTCCATATAAGCAGGCTATCGCCTAAGGTGTTGGTATAATAATAATACCCGTCTTTATAAGTTATCCAGGGGTCAGCTCCTGAAGGTAAGATGGGGTTGGTAAAGGTTTTTATCTTCTTTTTTTGTGCAGTTGCAGTAAGTGCTAAAAACGCAAACAGCACATATATTACTCTTTTCAACAATTTCTTCATTTTAAAACAGATAATTACCTTGTAATATGCCCCTCTTTCCACCAAACCTCACTATGACCATCAGCAAAGTTGCGTGTTGTTATTAGTGCTATTGTGTTTTGATCTTTTAAAAACATAGAGCTGTAATAAGCGCCCTCTCCTACCGGCAGGTTAGGCCATGGATCATTTGCTCTTCTAAAATTATTTCCCACACTATTGCCTTTATAAACCAGCATAGTGCTCTTTTTCCAGTCGCTGCCTATGTTACGCCCCCCGGCATCCTGAAAAGACAACAGCGTTTCACCTGTTGATAATTGAACCATATAAGGTGCTCCGCCAAATACATTATCAACAGTAGCAAGCCACCGCCTGCTGTTTTGCACAGTACCAATGCTGCTATAATTCCACCGTGCATCTGTCGACGACCACATTACCCAGGGTGATTTCGTATTATTTACCGACTCTATCGGAAACACAATGCCTTTGTTATTATTTAACAATACCGGCACAGGCATCCCATCGCGGTCTCCGGCTGCATAAGCAACCTCTTTAGGCGATGACCATGTAGCGCCGTTATCAGTAGAGTGGATAAACAAAATATCCTGCTGCGGATTAATGCCCGGCCACCATTTGGCTTCGCTTGAATAAAACATTTCAATATCTCCATCAGCTAACTGTACCATACCGGGTTCCCATGAACGGCCGGTTGCAATAACCTGAGGATTGCTCCAGGTTGTACCGTTATCTTTACTGATGCGTGTTTGTACATTGTCATGCGCATTATCATCGGGATTACCCCTTCCAACAAATGCCAGCATCAGCCAACCATTTTGCATCACCAAAATATCAGGATCTGAAAATCCATAGTATCCCGGTATATTATCGGCCATTATAATTTGAGCATCAGACCAGGTACTGCCGTTATCGTCACTTCGCCTAAGCGCTATATTATTCCACGAATCTGTAGTACCGCCGCAATGATAGGTTAACAACAGGATGTTAGCACTAATGCGATGCACCCGGCCATATTCGGCAAAATAAATAGTATGTGATACTTTTTTAGCGGTACTATCCCAACTGATGTTAACAGATGAAATACTGTTATCAATGGGTGGCACATCGTCTACATGTGTATTAACGGATTGCGAAGTTCCTGATGAACTTGACACAGCAGCGCTGTTAGTATCTTTTTTACACGCCGCCCCTACTAATATTCCTGTAAATGCCAGTAAAATTATACCTCTTTGAATTTTCATGTAATAGCAGATAATAATCAGCAAAATGAAGGGCGTCTAAATTGCGGACGCCCTTCGTTCAGGCTGATCAATAACCAGGATTTTGTTTAAGATTCGGATCTGTATCCAAATCATATTGCGGAATAGGTAAAAGCTCGTGCTTACCTTTTACAAAGTTTTGGAAACCCGCGTCGATGCTTGCCAATGCGCTGCTCAGGTCGCCCCAGCGTGCAAGGTCATTCCAGCGGTGTCCTTCACCTGTTAGCTCGGTAATCCGTTCATGCTTAAGCTGCGCCAGGAACTGATCATGGCTCATGCCCGGTTTTGCGGTTGATAATGACAACAAACCTGCCCGCTGCCTTACCATATCAACATACTGATAAGCTTGTGTGGTGGCGTTGGTTTCATTCAGGCATTCGGCATACATCAGCAGTACATCTGCATAACGTATAAAGCGGTAGTTATTAGGTGAGTGAAAACTATCGCCGGTAGCGGTGCCATTCTGATCATTTAACAGCTTTCTGAACCACACATCAGCTTTTGGAGCAGTACCGTAACGTGAAGCAAATGTTTGTCCGTAAATTATTGTATAAGCAGGTCCTCTTACATCAGTTGAATCGAATAATAAACTTACCGCTAAACGAGGGTCGCGGATACCTGCTGCTGTTTTTTCTTTTTCAAACTCTGTTACTAGCCATCGTCTGGCCTCGCCATCTGTAAACCCTATTGGCTTTGGTGCAAAAAATGGCGGAATTGATGAACCATAATTTAAATTATCAGGTGATTGGGTTAAACTTGCATCATCATCATGATTGTCATTAGGGTTAAGCGCATTCTGATACTCAAATACCGATTCGCTGTTGTTTTCGGTAGTTGACAGAAAGTTATCCTGGTAATTGGTTGTTAAATGGTAGGCACCGCTTTGAATAACCGCCTGGAATGGCTGTAAAGCTGCCTGAAAATTGCGCTGCTGCAAATAGCACATACCTAACAGTGCATTGGCTGCACCCTTGGTTGCACGTCCAAGATCGGCGTCAATAGTATATTTTAACGGTAATGCGGCTGCGGCATCAGTTAAATCTTTTTCGGCTTGTGCCCATACCTGATCACGTGACATTGTTGCAGGTAAACCGGCAGTTGTCTGTGTGGTTAAAGGCACTGCAACATTTCCCCATAAAGACGCCAGGTGATAAAGAAACAGCCCTCTCCAAAATTTCGCTTCGCCCAGATACTGTGCTTTTAATGATGCATCCATATTAATAGCAGGTACATTATCCAGCACCTGGTTAGCCCGGCTGATTCCTACATACAGATCCTGGAATATAGCCGTGTAATTACCATAGTTATAATCGTTGTTGATAAACCGGTCAAAATTATTTTGAATATTATTATCCGGACTGGTGCTCCATCCTTCATCTGCCCTTATCATGGTGGCGAAGAAATACCAGCGGCACAAACCGGGACGGTGTATGGTACTGTAAATAGCGTTTACACCTTTATTGGCGTCATCTGCCGTTTTCCAAAAAATCGCTGTTGTGGGCGCGTTCGGATCCTGAATGTTCAGGCTTTTTTTACAGCCTGTTACGCCAACAAATGCTGCAAGTATGATATATAATGAAAACTTTTTCATGTTGTTGATCTGTTTTTGTTTAAAATCCACAGTTAATACCTAAAGAGAATATCCTGTTAGGGGGATAGTTGCCTGCATCTACCCCTCTGGATAATATGCCATTATATCCATCATTTGTGTTGCCAACAACATCGGGGTCAAGGCCTTTATATTTGGTAACGGTAAGCAGATTTTGGCCGCTTATAAAAATACGCGCGTTGTCAATTTTAAAACGCTGCACCAAATCCTTTGGTAATTGGTAACCAATTTCAAGGTTACGGATACGGGCATAGGATCCGTTTTCCAACCAACGTGAGCTTTCAGGAGTATTATTGCTGGCTATACCGGGATCATTACCAGCCAAACCTAATCTTGGATCGGTGGTATTGGTATTTCCAGGTGTCCATGGATTTATGGCTGTACGGAAATTGCTGTTTTGGTAGCTATCCAGTGTACGCCTTACATCATCGTATATTTTGAGTCCAAATACACCTACCATTTGCAGGCTCACACTAAACTGCTTATATGACCCATTGAACTGTAAACCGGTTTGAAGAGTTGGCCATGGCGACCCATTAAACACACGGTCGTTATTATTGATAGTTCCGGTGCCGTTAGGGTTTGCAGCAAACTTAACATCACCCGGTTTAGCAAACGGCTCTATCAGGGTGCCATCGTTACGTTTATAATTATTAACCTCGGCCTGAGACTGGAAAATACCTATATCTTTCAGTACATACCACTGTCCTAAAGCGTATCCTACCTGTGAGCGTGTGCTGCCAACCTGAATATAATTTACGCCTCCCTGGTTACCCACACTTTCAACCTTGTTTTTAATTGTGGTGAAATTACCGGTAACACTCCATTTAAACTCATTGTTGCTGTTGCGATAGGTTGCCTGAAATTCGATACCCTTATTGCTTATTGAGCCGGCATTTACGGGTGGGTTATATTCAAGATTACCCAACACTTCGGTAAGTGGCACACCCAATAATACATCTTTTGATAAAGAATGATAAACAGATACTGATACCGATAATACATTATTAAAGAAGTTACCGTCAACACCTACGTTAGTTACCTGTCTTTTTTCCCAACGAAGGTCGGGGTTTGATAAAGTAGCCTGTGACGCGCCAACTACCGGGGTTTGAGCACTACCAAAAATTGCCCGCTGATTACTGTTTATAAGGCCCACATTTTGAAATGCGCCTATCGTATTAATACCTAAAACACCATATGATGCATTAATTTTTAAATCGTTTACCCAATCAGCTTTAAAAAAGCTTTCTTTACTAATACGCCACGCACCTGCAACTGACGGAAAAAAACCAGTACGGTGATTAGCGCTGAAGTAAGAATCCTGGTCAATACGAGCAGATGCTGTTAATAAATACCTATCATTAAAAGTATAATTTACCCTTCCTAAATAACTTTGAATCTTATGAAGGTCTAACACCTGCCCTATAACAGAAGGCGTGCCAATGGCTGAATTAATTTGAGTAAGGGCTTGTCCATTAAATGTTTGCAAGCCTGTTTTACGGGCATCTGTTTGTTGCCTGCCATAACGCTGTTGTGTAAAACCTAATACACCATTAATGTTATGCCTACCAAATGTTTTATTAAAATTAAACGTATGCTCCATCAGTAAATTGGTATAGCGCTCGCGGTCTTCATCAATGTAGCTTAACTCCTGCTGCTGTGCATACGTTAATATACCATCCTTACGTAAGTCGCGGTTATAATCAAAGCTGGCCTCTAAACCAATATTAAACTTGTAATCCAACCAATCAAACAGCCGTAATTGCGCAAACGCGTTTCCTAAAAGTTTAGCATAGTTATTATAACCCTGGCTAAGATCATTTGCCGCTATCATGTTAGTAGCATAAGTTACATCAGTACCATCTGATGTTCCGGTACTATAACCTTTAGGATTACGGGCCCCCAAAGGAGCATAATTTGTGGTAAGATCTATAAACCTTGGATCCTGAACCGGCACAGTTGGTAAAGATTGCGGCAGGTCATAAAAAGGATTACCACGATTTGGATGGTAATTGTTGGTATTGGTAAACAAGATATTCTCACCAAAAGTTAGTATACCTTTTTTGGTTTGGGTGTTTACCCGGATACTGGTCCTGTTAAAATTATAAGCTTTCAGCGTTCCCTGGTTGTCATAATAGCTTCCGGAAATAAGGTATTTTGAATCGTCAGATCCTCCGGATAAGGTTACATTATAATCCTGGTCATTACCTGTTTTCTCATCCAAACTTTGCCAATCAGTATTAATGGCAGCATTAAATCCGGAACCAATGCTTGCAGGAATCGGCGTACCTGAATTAGTATATTCCTGGCGTTTCATTGCTGCATATTGGCTGCTGTTCATTACATCCCATTTTTTAGGGAGTTTCTGTATACCATATTTAGCTGAAAATGTAATTTTAGCCGCGCCTTTTTTCCCCTGCTTAGTGGTTATAATAATTACCCCGTTAGCTGCCCTGGAACCATAAATGGCCGAAGCCGACGCGTCTTTTAATACCTGAATAGACTCGATATCATCATTATTAACCGTAGTATTGGCATCAGCAATCATACCATCAATTACGTATAACGGAGTGGCAGACGAGAAACTGGCCACACCCCGTATATCTATCTGTGCCTGCTGACCGGGCGCGCCGCCGCTACGTACAGTTATACCCGGCGATAATCCCTGTAACGACTCGGCAACAGAGGTTGCGGTTACCCTGTTGGCTTCTTCGGGGCTAACTGATGCTACCGCACCGGTTAAGTCTCGCCTTCTAACAGTTTGATAACCTATTACTACCACCTCATTTAATGACTTTGCATCTTCGCGCATTTGCACATCAATTACGCTTTGGCCATTTATTTTTATTTCCTGCGAGGCAAAACCTACGAAAGAAAATACCAGACTGGCAGCAGGATCGGCCACTGTAATACTATACCTTCCATCGGCAGTGGTAACCGCACCGGCAGTGCTGCCTTTAATTTTTACACTAACACCTGGCAGTGCCTGGCCTGTAGCGTCGGTAACATGACCGGTCACCTGGTTATTTTGTGCAAACGCAGACGCATTTATTAGGAATAACAGTATTACACAAATTATTCCTCTTTTTAAATGCCTTCCGGCTCCTGCACGTGGTGGATGGCAACCCATCATCCCCCCAAACTGAAGTAAAAGTTGTTTCATAATTTTAATTGGTTTTAAGAATAGCCCATAGGAAGGGCTTAGTTGTTAGATTTATATTCAAAGATGAGGCAATTAAAATTATGCATGCATATTAATTTGTATCAATATTTCATCAATTTGTCTCAATTTTAATTTTATTAATTATTTGTTATTAATTTTAAATACGGTTAATACCTTCCGCAGCTAAGCTTTGCTATAAACCTTTTAATTTTAAATGTGCGTACAGCCAATAATTTGTTTAAAAAACACCTTTTTTTATTTATCGTCCTGATTGTATTGAGTGCCGGAGTTAGCGCTCAGTCGTACTCATTCACCCATTATCAGGTTGAAAACGGGCTGTCAAACAATGCGGTATTATGCAGCATTCAGGATAAAAACGGATTTATGTGGTTTGGCACAAAGGATGGGTTGAACAGGTTTGATGGTTACTCATTTAAAATTTTCAGGAATGATCCTGCTGATGCCAACACTATAGGAAATAATATCATATACTGCTTATACCAGGACCATGCGGGTAATTTATGGGTGGGTACAGACCGGGGAATATATCAATATGATTATCTTACTGAAAGCTTCACTTTTTTTAAAGCAGGAACGGAGAACGAGATAAGGGATATTAAAGAGGATAACAAAGGCAATATCTGGTTTATAGCCGGCATAGCTTTACATCGATATAATAAAGCTACTCAACGGCTTACTACTTATAACCGTCCCGAACTTAATGCAGTCTCTTTAGCTTTTGTTAACGGAACGCTATGGGTTTCTACCACAGCCCGGATGATTGAAAAGTTCAATGAGTCAACTAACTTATTCATACCCTATGATGTATTTAAACACTCTAAACCCGCTACCGCTTACTGGATACAAAAATTATATAATGCCGGGAACGAAAAACTGCTGATTGGAACTTCTAACCAAGGCATTAAGATATTTAATACCCTGACCAACGATTATGAAGATGTAATTACCTATAATGCCGATAAAACAGAGGTTTTTGCAAGGGATTTTATAAAGCAATCTGATAATGAATACTGGATAGCAACAGAATCCGGAATATATATTTACAATATAGAATCGGGCAAAACCACCTTGCTGCACAAACAGTATAACAATCCCTACTCCCTATCAGACAATGCCATATATACTTTTTGTAAGGATAAAGAAGGCGGTATTTGGGCCGGGACTTATTTTGGGGGGATTAATTATTACGCTCGCCAGTTCACTTATTTTGAGAAGTACTTTCCAAAAGTTGGCGAAAACTCTTTAAGCGGTAATGCGGTACGTGAAATTTGCCCTGATCAAAATGGCAAACTATGGATTGGTACGGAAGATGCAGGATTAAATAAATTTGATCCTAAAACAGGTATTTTTGTTAACTATAAACCGCTTGGCAAGTCAACAGACATATCAACAAGTAATATTCATGGCTTACTTACCTATAAAAATTTTTTATTAATAGGCACTTTTGAGCACGGATTGGATGTAATGGATATTAAAACAGGTAAGGTGATCAATCACTATACAGTTTTTAGCGATACCACCTTAAAAAGCAACTTTTTTTATACCCTATACAAAACCTCAAATGGCGATATAATTACCGGCACATCCCGGGGGTTATATTATTTTGACCTGTTAAAACGCCATTTTATACATGCCGATGAAGTACCTGCTAATTTATTTTATACTGCTGTTTTTGAGGATCATAATGGTACCATCTGGGCTGGCACTTATCGCGACGGCCTGTATTATTTTAATCCAAAAACTAAAGAGAGAGGGTTTTTTACCTGCCAGCCCAATCAGCAAAGCAGTCTTAGCAACAATAAAATAAATATGATCTTTCAGGATAGCAATAATAGTTTATGGATAGCTACCGAAAATGGTTTATGTAAGTTTAACAGTAAAAATAAAATCTTTAAGAGGTTTACCACAATAAACGGATTGCCAAGTAATGTGATATATGGTTTACTGGAGGATTCTAAAAAAAATCTTTGGATCACTACATCTAAAGGTCTTGTGTGTATGAACCTGGCTACATTAAACACTAAAATATATACCAAAGCCAACGGCTTGCTTAGTGATCAATTCAATTACAATTCGGCCTATAAGGACGCGCGGGGAGATATGTATTTCGGATGTGTAAAGGGAATGATAAAGTTTAATCCTGATGGGTTTATCCATAACAATTATCAGCCCCAGGTTTATATTACCGGATTCCAGGTAAATAATCGTGAGCTTGAAATTAATAAAGACAGGTCGCCGCTCAAAAGATCAATTTCATTTACAGATACTATCAAGCTCCCCTATTACCAATCGTCTTTTAGTATAGATTTTGCAGCCTTAAGTTACACATCACCGCAAACCAGCAATTATGCTTATCAATTAGTGGGTTTAGATAAAGACTGGACCTACCTGTATAGCAACCGTAAGGTATATTTCACCAGGCTATCTGCAGGAAAATATGTGTTTAAGGTAAAGGCTTCTGCCAATAACAGTTTATGGAGTAAATACCAGGCCAAACTTACCATCATTGTCCTGCCGCCATTTTGGGAAAGCGTGTATGCTTATATTACCTATTTTTTGTTGTTTATACTGCTTGTTTATTTGATAGTACGTAATTATCATCATAAAACACAGCAAAAAAACAAGCGAAAAATAGAGTTGCTTGAAAACGAAAAAGAACGTGAAATATACCATGCAAAAATTGCTTTTTTTACCCATGTAGCGCATGAAATTCGCACTCCGCTAACATTAATAGTAGGCCCTATGGAGAAAGTTATGCAAAAAGCCGCCCTTGTACCCGAGGTTAAAAAGAACCTTTCTATAATGGAAAGAAACACCAAACGCCTGCTATCGTTAACCAACCAATTGCTTGACTTTAGTAAAACAGAAACACATGGTTTTTCTTTAAACTATGTAAAAACTGATATTGTATCAGTAATTAAAGAATGTTTGATCCGCTTCCGAGATGCGGCTCAGCAGAAAAAGATCCATATTAAATTTGAGTTTGAAGCAGCTCATTTTTTTGCGTACGTTGATACCGAAGCATTGAATAAAATATTATCAAACTTGCTTGATAACGCAATTAAATATGCAGCCAGTAAAGTATATTTACAATTGGTTATCAATAAAAATGATAACACCTTTACCATTTTTACCTGTAGCGACGGAAACATTATTCCTTACCTAATGAAAGACAAAATATTTGAAACGTTTTTCAGGATGAAGGAGGCAGAGAAGCAATCAGGAACCGGAATAGGGCTGCCATTGTCCAGGTACCTGGCAGAACTGCATAAAGGAACGTTAATACTAGAGCCGGCCAGGGAAAACCTGAATATATTTGCACTAACTTTGCCTATACACCAGGATATTGAGTTTAATATTTAACGCATATGAAACCAGCTGTACTATTAGTAGACGATAATGAAGAAATATTGGATTTTATATCCGATGACCTTGAAGAATACTATAGTATATATACGGCTGGTAATGGTGCTGAAGCACTTGAAATTTTACAAAATGAATCGGTACAACTGGTTATTAGTGATATTATGATGCCTGTAATGGATGGCCTGGAGTTATGCAGGGAAATTAAATCAGATATCCATTTTAGTCACATTCCGGTTATATTATTAACTGCAAAAAATACTTTACAAGCTAAAATAGACGGCCTTGAACAAGGAGCTGACGCTTATATCGAAAAACCGTTTTCGCCACAGCATTTGCAGGTTCAAATAGCTAATTTGTTAAAAAATCGCAGTAAGATAAAAGCTTATTTTGCGAATACCCCTCTGGTACATATTAAAACGATGGCTTACTCAAAAGCTGATGAAAATTTCCTGGAAAAGCTCAATGAAATTATTTATACTAATATTGCCAATGTTAACCTGGATGTGGAGCATGTAGCAGATATCATGAACATGAGCCGCCCTACTCTTTACCGGAAAATAAAATCAATATCCGACCTTACACCAAACGAACTGATTAATATAACCAGGTTAAAAAAAGCAGCCGAATTACTTATCCAGGGAGATTACAAAATGTTTGAAGTTTCAGAAATGGTAGGCTATACTTCTCAAACCGCTTTCGGCAGAAACTTTCAAAAACAATT
>JAQBOY010000128.1 GCA_028287805.1 Mucilaginibacter sp. | reverse complement strand
GTAAGATATACGTCTCCCCTGTTATCTAAGGTCATACCATCTGAACCCTGTTCAACAAAAAGCTTTTTATCTGTTAATGAACCATCTTTATTGATGGTGTACTTGTACGTTTTACCGGCACCAATATCGGCTACGTACAAATATTTACCGTCGGCAGTACCTACAATACCATTAGGTCTCTTTAAGTCATCAGCCACTATAACAGGTGTTTTACTGTTTTTAGGTAGATAATAAACCCGCTCACCTTCCATGTCAGGCTTGTTACGTGTCCAATAATCACGATGGTAATAAGGGTCAGTCAGATATATACCGCCATTAGCATCAATCCATATATCATTAGGGCCATTAAATAAGTGTCCCTGGTAATCCTTTAACAAAACCTTAATTTCCTTTTTGGGACTAATTGACCATAGTTCATCCTTTTCGTCAGCACAGGTTATCAGGTTGCCTTTTTTATCAAAATACGTACCATTGGAGCGGCCCGCTTTATCTAAAAAAACCGACAGCTTACCATCAGTATCATATTCCCATATTTTATCATTTGGCTGGTCGGTAAAAAAAACGTTCCCTTTTTTATCAACAGAAGCACCTTCGGTAAAGCTGAATTGTTTGGATATTAACTGAGGTTTTGTTCCTGAATCATATATGCTGTTAGTGGTATCGGCAATTATATTTTTGGATTTCTTTAAAGGATTAGGATGCAGGCAAATAGTAAATGATGTTAATACGAAAAAACTGATACAAACAGTGATTATTGCTTTATTGCTATTTTTCATTAGGCTATAATTTAAGTATAATTGGTTTCCAATATTCGTTAATAAACAGCTCAATAACAAATTTGTATTGGTAATTTTATTTGCTAATTTTGTTAGCATGAAGCGTTCAGGAAGTGCGGATCTGCCTTTACATTATGGCTATGTGCCACAGTGGCTGGCAGAAAGAATGGCTAAGCTGGGTTTGGCGGTTGTAGAAACCATTGTGTTGGATTATGGTAAGGATGAAGTGCTGCGCCGGCTAAGCGATCCCTTTTGGTTTCAAAGCCTGGGTGCGGTTATGGGTATGGACTGGCATTCATCAGGTATCACAACCTCTGTAATGGGCGCTTTAAAACGTGCTGTTAATCCACACAGTAAAGATCTGGGCATTTACATTTGCGGCGGTAAAGGCAAATATTCTAAACAAACGCCTGATGAACTCCTTAAAATAAGCGAGCGCACAGGGATGGATGGTAACTACTTAGTAAAATGCAGCAAGTTAAGCGCTAAAGTAGATAACACCGCCATTCAGGACGGCTTCCAACTGTATACCCATAATTTCATTTTAAGCGATTCCGGCAAATGGACCGTAGTGCAGCAAGGAATGAGCGACCGCAGTAGTACCGCAAGACGCTATCATTGGCATTCGGAATCTTTAACATCCTTTGTTGATGATCCGCATACTTCCATTTACGGGCAAAACAATGGCTACATTTTAAACATGGCCGACAAACAAGCCAGTGGATCACGAGCGGGAGTAATGCAAATAGCGGGTGAAAATCCGGATACAATGTTGAAGGAGATCAATAAGCTGGTTATGCCGTCTCATCATGATGTGCAGGCCAAGGATGTTGACCTTAAACGCCTGGGATCTGTTTTATGGCTGGCACATGAAAAGCAGCCGGCAGACTTTGAAGAACTGCTGTTATTACAAGGTTTAGGCCCACGCACTTTACAATCTTTAGCGTTGGTAAGCGAAGTGATCCATGGCACCCCAAGTCGTTTTAAAGACCCGGCCAGGTTTTCATTTGCCCATGGCGGTAAAGACGGACATCCGTTCCCTGTACCTACCAAAGTTTACGACGAAACCATTAGCACGCTGCAAAATGCCATTTACAAAGCTAAATTAGGCTCTGCCGAAAAAAATGAAGCTATAAAGCGGCTAACCACTATAGCGCAAAATGCTGAAAAGGATTTTATACCCAATGCCAATTTTGACCAGGTAATTGAAAACGAAAGAAATAATTCCTACAAATATGGCGGCCGCACCGTATTTGGTAAAGCCAAACCACCGGTGCAGCAGCAATTAAAATTATTTTAAAGATGCATATAAATAGACTTTGCTGACTCTAAATGCTTATGCAGAGTCGGTAACGTTTCTTCTGCAAAATTCTTGATTTCGCTACTGGTGTTGCTACTGCCATCTATAAATAACGAAATGGCATGTTCATGATCCTGAACCATCATTTGCATATAGGCTTTATCAAATTCAGCACCTTTTTTTAATGAAAGGGCTGTTATCATGTGTTGATGTTCTACACTGATCCTATCTTGAGTATCTACCAATTTATCTTTTCTTATCTTTTTAAGATGAGCACCCACGTCTTTATGATCGGTTATCATCATATTAGCAAAGCTTACTACCTGCTGATTAGTTGAATTGGTTTTAGCCAATTGAGCTGCTTTTATTTCGGTAAGGCCCCCTTCTATACCGTTTTGAATAAACCTTATTCCGTCATAGTCAACCAAGGTAAGGTCGTTATAATTTTTAGAGTGTACATTATCCTGGCATGAGGATACAACAAACAAGCACGTTACTCCTAATAGCAAATAAGTTAACTTTTTCATTTTAATTTTATTTTTAAGTTGTGACTATGGTTCAACAAAAATAAACCCAGTTAGTTTAAACCATTATCAACACACTTTTAAATATCAGTTAAACTTATGCAGCACAAGCTAACGTATGACTTGTTTTTATAGGTTATGCTAAATTTCTGCCCGCATTAACAATACCATAAACCGTTCTTATTACCAGTTTGTTATAAATCTCCGTTAGTTCTTTATCATTAGTATTATTTAAGCATTGCAGCGCATAATGCTGTATAATTACCAAAGGCAATACAATTCTTTCGCGTATGGCTATAGAGCGGCGATCAACCGGAGAATCTTCCATTAATACCGAAGTTCCGGTTAGCTCTAATAATAAAGCTTTGGTGAGCTCAAACTCATTTTTAAGCATCTTCCAGAATGATCCAAACCTTTCATCATTTTCTAAATAGGCGGTTACCCTGAAATCTGATTTCGACATAGACATCATACAATTATCCAGCATGGTTTTAAAAAATCCAGAGGAATTATACAGCTGTTTTACTTCGTCCCAACTACCCTCGTCCTTCATTTTTTTCAAAGCAGTTCCTACACCATAAAATCCGGGTATACTCTGCTTTAACTGGCTCCATGAGGTTACGAAGCTTATTGCCCGCAGATCTTCCAGCTTAAGCGGTGCATCTGCATTTCGTTTAGTAGGCCTGCTGCTGATGTTAATACCCGAAAGCAATTTAAGCGGACTGAATTTTTCCAAATATTCTACAAACAGATCATGTTCACGTAATGCCATAAACAAGTGGTAGCTTTCTTCTGCCATTTTCGAAATCAATGTTTTTTGACGCTCATTCAGTACATCACTCTTATTGGCATGCAAAGCTGATATTACTCCGGCATTAATCAGTTGCTCTATGTTAAATCTGGCTGTTTCAACCGAACCATATTGCGAGCTTACCGTTTGCCCCTGTATAGTTAACTGAATATGCTCATTAGCAATTTCATTACCCATTGAAGCATAAAAACGGTGTGTTTTTCCGCCTCCACGAGCTGGCGGGCCTCCCCTGCCATCAAAAAAAGCAAGGTCTATATTATACTTTCTGGCCATAGCCGTAAGTTCAACCTTAGCTTTATATATTGACCAATTGGCCATTAAATAACCACCATCTTTCGTACTGTCAGAAAATCCGAGCATAATGCTTTGTGCATTTCCCCGCTTTGCCAAATGAGCTTTATAGAACGGATGATTATATAATTGCTCCATTACCTGCGCGGCAACTTTCAGGTCATTCACTGTTTCAAACAGTGGCATGAAATCAACATTTAAGTCTTCCTGTTTCCAGCCGCTCCATAAAAACAGATCTATCAACTGCAATATATCTGATGCCTGCTGGCAATTACTGATAATAAAACGCTGGCAGGCTTTTTCCCCATTGGATAACTGAATTTGCTTCATCAACCTGATCGTATTCAGGGTATCCTTCGCCATGTCATCTGCATCCTCGGGGCAAGGAAAATCAATTGCTTTAAAAGCGATGCTTTTTAGCTTTTCCTCCTCGTTTGCGTCCTCGTAACCATCAGGTATGCCGGTAGCTGTTTGTTCGGTAGTATATTTAAAAACCTGGCGTAATACCCGGCTATCCTGCCTGATATCCAGGGTAGCAAAATAACAACCAAACAACCTTATTTTCTGTATAAAACGATCAACTATATCTACAAAAAGGCTATCATGATTACTAACCAGCGTTTGCTTTACAGATTGCAGTAATTCCAGTAATTCCCCCTGTATATCTTTAGGATCAACCAGATTTTTATTAAACGCATTTTCATAAAGCATGGATTCCAGCCGGACCATAGTTTTTTCAATACCCCTAAAGGTTATCCTGCGTTTTAATACCCTGAAATCACGGTAATAACAACGAAATATGATCTGCCGCAATAAACATGCAACATCTTTAGTAGTTTCTGTGGTTACATTCGGATTACCATCCCTGTCGCCACCTGGCCAAAAGCCTAATTCCAATACCTGGTGACCAGCGGCAATATCAAACTCTTCTTCCAGTTTGGCCTGTATATCTGATATAGCATGATAAAACGTGTTCTCTAAAAACCAAACCAAGCTGGCGGCTTCATCAACCGGCGTGTGTGATGTTTTGTTAAAAAACGGTGTTTTGCCTAATTGCTGTAATAAAACATCAATATTATTCAGGTCATTTGTTTTTAATGCTTCAATAAGGTCGGTCATAATGCCCAATACCGTACCCGGATAAAATTGTGTAGGGTGCGCGGTTAGTACCAGCCTTAATGAAAAATCACTCAACTTTTTACTGATATCATTACGGTTCTCGTCACTTAACGCGGCCTGTTGCAATAAGCTTTGCAGGGTACCAATATAATCTGCCCGGCCAAGCTTGCTAAAGGATGAATCTTCAATAGCATCAAATAATACTACCTGCCTTTCAATATATTGTATAAAGCGGAACAACCTGTTTATTTGTTCCCTGTGATCAATATCCGGAACATATTTCTTAAAAAATGATTCAATAATGGTAGTTGGAGAAAGCTGTTTAGCGGCTCCCTTTTCACAGTGCGAGCTAAAAAAAGGCAGCAAAATACCAGTATCTTTTACCTGGTAAAACGGTAAGGTTTGGAATAAACTGTTATATAACTCAAAACGGGTTACTACCTCATTATTAAAGGCGGTTTCTCTTTGACTGAGTTTTAAAGTTGAAGGCATAAAAAGGTGGAATTAATAAAAAAATCAGCTTATCTTAATTGCTAAGCATAATCGCCGTGAATTTAAATATATTAACCCAATATCAGCAAAAATTGAATAATTATTACGCCACAACCATTGGTGCGAATATTGCTGAGGGAAATATCTGCCACTTAATTTTTATAAATTTGACAAATAACTTTTATTAAAAGCTGAAATGCGTATACAATCCAAAGAAATTAAAAGCTTCTTTTTTAGCCAGTATTTTTCTGACGGGCTGCGCATTTCAGCAGGTATATTACTACCCGCGCTGGTATCGCTGCAGTTTAATAACTTTAACCTGGGTATCGCCCTCTCCTTAGGTGCAATTTGTATTTGTGTCACTGATAATCCGGGCCCGGTTACATATAAACGAAATGCCATGGCCGTTGGTAATGTTTGCATTTTTTTAGTTTCCATAATTACCGGGTTTGCCCGCTTAAATGTTTTCACTTTAGGGTTGGAGATCACAGTATTGTCTTTCCTTTTTTCCATGTTTACGGTATATGGCAACCGTGCGGCAAATGTAGGTACAGCAGCTTTATTGATGATGATATTTACGATTGATAAGGATACACCGCCATCGCAAATATTGAGCTATAGCGCAAGTGTTTTAGCAGGTGGTATTTGGTACATGTTGTTTAGCATGGTATTTTTCAGCATCCGCCCTTACCGTGCGGCACAACAAGCGTTAGGAGAGAACGTAGCTGACATTGTAAAATTTTTAAGGATCAAAGCTGATTTCTATATCCCTGATACGGATATGGATGAAAATTATCAAAAACTGGTGTCGCAGCAAATACAAGTTAGCCAGCACCAGGATGTTATTAGGGAATTGCTTTTTAAAAGCCGGCTTATGGTTAAAGAATCAACAAAAGCAAGCCGTATACTGGTGCTTACTTTTGTTGACCTTGTGGATATGTTTGAGCAGATAATGGCTACTCATTATGATTATACCCATATACGGGAAAAGTTTAAGGATACCGGAATTTTAAATGATATAGCCGGATTATTACATAAAATGGCCAATGAGCTGGAAAATATAGGCTATGCAATATTATCAAACACGCGGTATAAACACCTCCACAATTTTAATCCTGAACTGGAACAGCTAAAATTAAAAATTGACACCATTGGTAAAAATGGCCAGGAAACCAGCAACCTGGTTTTAAAAAAGATATTGATTAATCTGCGCGATCTGAACCAGGAGATTGAAAACATATTTAACTATTATAATTCCCGCTCATCAAAAATATTGATTGAGAATAGTGAGCCCATTGATGGTTCAAAATTTGTAACCCACCAGGATTACGCACCCCATATATTTTTCGATAACTTTTCCTGGAACTCAACTGCCTTTAAACATGCTTTAAGAGTATCCTTAGTATGCCTTATAGGTTTTATAGCAGCTAAAATGTTATCGTTGGGTCATCATAGTTACTGGGTACTGCTTACTATTATTGTGATTTTAAAACCAGGCTATAGCCTATCAAAACAACGCAATTACCAACGCTTAACAGGCACCATTATAGGCGGCATTATTGGTATACTTATTTTAGTATTTATACACAACAGCCAGGTGCAGTTTGCCATTTTAGTGGTGCTGATGATTGGCACCTACAGTTTTCTGCGTTTAAATTATGTGGTCAGCGTTATTTTAATGACGCCTTATGTATTGATACTATTTAAATTTTTAGGCGTTGGCCACCTGGATATTTTTGAGGAACGTATAGTTGATACCATTATAGGTTCAACAATTGCCTTTATAGCCAGTTACTGGGTATTCCCCAGCTGGGAATCTGAACAGGTAAAAGAAAGCCTGACTGAGGTAATTTATGCCAACGCAAATTATCTGGTGAAAATAGCCGAAAGTATTACCGGCAAAACGGTTACAACTACTGATTATAAGCTGGCACGGAAAGATGTATTTGTGAAATCCGCCAATCTATCGGCCATATTTGAGCGTATGACATCTGAACCAAAAAGCAAACAGCGGAATGTGAAATCCATACATCGGTTTGTTGTGCTTAACCATATTCTTTCCTCCTATATTGCTACTGTAGCCTCAGAGATTACCGTAAAAGGCCTGCACAACCCACAGGCCGACACCCTTAAATTAGTTAAGCGAAGCATTGCCCTGCTAAATGAATGCAACAAAAAATTAAATGGCGAAAGGGTTGAGTTTTCCGGCGAAAAAACACCGGCAGTAAATCAGGATACAGAACAACCGGCGTTAACTACTGCCGATAATTTACTGAAAGAACAATTAGGCTTTATTTATAAGATAATCACTGATATTGCAAAGGTTACCGATAATTTTATTATGGAGCCAACAACTAATGATGTGATGCCAAAGTCAGCTATTGTACCTACAATAACTCCGTAGCTAAATTAGCCAACTCGCTCCGCTCCCCTTTTTGCAAGGTTATATGCGCATATAAAGGATGCTCCTTAGCTTTATCAATTAAATAAGAAAGCCCGTTACTTTCGGCATCCAGATAAGGCGTATCTATCTGGTAAATATCGCCTGTGAAAACAAACTTACTGTTTTCTCCCGCACGGGATATGATGGTCTTTATTTCATGAGGCGTTAAATTTTGTGCTTCATCAACAATAAAAAAGATTTTGCTTAAGGTACGGCCACGAATAAATGCCAGCGGTGCAATAGATATTTTATCATTGGCAACCAGTTCATCAATTTTGGCCTGCATTTTTTCATCCTCGGCGTACTGATCCTTAATAAATTTCAAATTATCCCATATTGGCGCCATATACGGGTCGATTTTCGATTTAATATCTCCCGGTAAAAAACCGATATCTTTATTACTTAGCGGAACGATAGGCCGTGTAACATAAATTTGGCGGTAATACTTACGCTGCTCTAATGCACCTGCCAAAGCCAGTAAAGTTTTACCAGTGCCGGCGTTGCCCTGTATAGTAACTAATTTAATATTGGGGTTTAGCAAGGCATGAATAGCAAAAGCCTGCTCCATATTTTTGGGATGAATATTAAATATGGGTTGCTCGGTTATTTTTTCCAGTTGTTTGGTTTGACAATTATAAAAACCGGGGAGGGATGCTTTCTTTCCGTTTAAAATATAAAACAGGTTTCCTGCAGGGGGCTTAATGTCGAAAACCTCAACAGGCACAATTCCCTGCTTATTTAACTGGCTGATCAGTTTATCTGATACTTTATCTAATACGGTTTTACCTGTATATAACTCATCAAGGTTTTTAATTTTACCTGTTTCATAGTCTTCCGCATGCAGGTTAAGTGCTTTGGCTTTCAGCCGGAGACATATGTCCTTGGATACTAATACGATCTTTTTATCCGGATTTTCCTCCTGCAATACCAGGGCGGCATTTAAAATACGGTGATCGGTTTTTTCTGATCCAAAAATGGCTTTCGCATCGGCGGCAATGGCTTTGGTATCTAATATTACCTTAAAACTACCCTTACTTTTCCCATTTAAAGACTGCCATTGATTAATGAGATTATTATGGGAAAGATCATCCATTAGCCGGATAAAGCTCCGGGCCTCAAAGTTGCGGGTATCATTGCCGCTTTTCATATTATCCAGCTCTTCCAATACCTGGATAGGTACAGCTACATCATGTTCTTGAAAGTTTTCCAGGGCATTATGATCGTACAGGATTACTGACGTATCTAAAACAAATATTTTCTTTTTGCCGTCTCCATCTGGTTTGCTTTTGCCGTCCTTATGCATACGGCTAAAATAGGCATTTTAAGCCTTGGAGAAAAATTAAACAAACTTTTAAAGGTTCAATGTGATAAAACGAAAACGGGAGCCGCCTCTTTCGATTTGAATCTCCCGTTTTTTACCACTGAATAACCATAGCCATTCAGCAGCTTCAAGCTTTCTATAAATTGACCGACCTGATTTCCTCATTGTTATTGCTAACGCTGATGTATCTTTATTCCTGCGAATATTGATTTATCATTGTTTATACGAATGCGGACTTTGTCATTCTCCTATAGATGCGGCGCTGTCTTTTTCCGTTCAACTTTAATTCACCGTATTCTCGCGAACACCGGTTAATTTATCGTCTCTGGGAATACAGACTTTGTCGTTATCTATTCGGATACGCAACACTGTCGTTACCCGTCCAACGCTGATGCATCTTTATTCTTAGTGAATGCTGATTGCTCATTGTTTGCTAACGCTGATTGCTCAAAGGTCATTATTTGTTTTGCCGTTCTCCGTAAAAAACAAGCAAACTTGTAATACCCCGTCTTAGTTAACACTCTTTTTCAAATCTTTCGACTCTCATTTTTGTGTAACTCAGGCTTTCCCGTGATCTTTAGCGCCTCCGAAGATTTGCCCGATTCACTTTATGTTATTCCTGTAAGGCTGTCAAAGTACGTCGTTCTTGATGATTTCAATATCGGAAGATTGGCGCGATTTAGCAAATATTTTTTTTATTTTTTATTAACATTTTATTAACATTTAGTTACATTTTTTTCAACACAAATCCATACTTCTTATTGTCATTTGAATGATGATTCCAAATCTTATATAATTGGTACAGGGTAATTTACCTATTTTACAAGCTTTTTATTGTCGTTTAAAATGAAATTTTGTAATGTTATTCACAACATCACTTATCCACAATCATCGTCTGAATTTTCTTTTGATCAACCTCGAAAAAAATCTTAAAATTCATTTTCTCTAAATTTTCTCTGTTAAATGCCTCCAATATCGTTTAGGAATATGCCTTACATGCAGCCTGGTATTCTTCCTCGCCGGGATGTTTACACTGTTAAAATAATTCTTCCATAAATGCTGATAGATGCCTTCATCTTCGGTAAATGCGGCAATTATATCACCCGGTTTATTCATAGTTGAAAAATCAAGTACCATATATTGGGTATCGTGCAAATTATAATAAAGCCCGTAATTACGCTTAATATCGTAAATGATCCATTTTTGATCGGCATAGCGATTTTTAAAGTGTTTAATCAACAAAGGCAACACATTAAAATCAGGCTCAATGGTAGCATAATAAGTTTCATCCTTTAGTTTTTTAAAACGCACAAAAGCCTCCATCCGGTGTTTTTCCCTTCGTACCATCCTGATTATTTCCGACAGGCGAATTACATACTTATTACCATAATCGTCTTCAATATTTTTAGGCGTATCAAAAACATAACGGATATAACCTATTAAGGTAATTTCTTCATTTTCCATTTCAGCCATGTGGGCTATGTATAAACGTTGTACCGCTGCGGGCGATAGCCTTTGCCTTAACCCTTTTAACACCCGGTTGGCATTAACCTCGCTGGTGGTTATTTTTAGGACTTCCGCAAATAAGGCACTGTTGTACCATTCGCCCTTTTGCAGCTTTACCTGCATAAGTTTACGCTCATAAATTTCAAAAACCGCCGATAATAATCCTTCAAATGTGCCGTCATAAAATAAAATAGTCATGTTAAAAGAAGCTTAGTTGAGCAGGCACATTTTTTAAATATTTACTTTTTGATTCGGCCAGTATAAACTGTTTAATGCTGGTACCTGACAGATCTCGGCGTTCAAATTCATTGCTTTTGCAGGTAATGAAATATTTGGCCCGGTTTATAGCCACTCCTATTTTCTTTAATTGCTCCCAGTTTAAATTTCCAAACTTGCGGGCACTAACAATTTTTTGCGCGGAAAGCATCCCTATTCCGGGAACACGCAAAATGAGTTGCAGATCGGCTTTGTTAATATCAATAGGAAAACTATGCATATTACGAATGGCCCAACTTAGTTTAGGATCAATATCCAGGTCAAGTAGCGGTTGTTGATTATTTACGATCTCATTTACATTAAAACCGTAAAAGCGCATTAACCAGTCGGCTTGATACAAACGGTTTTCTCTAACCATAGGCACCGCGGTGTTTAAACCGGGCAGTCGCTTATCAGCCAGTACAGGAACATAGCCAGAATAATAAACTCGTTTTAAATTAAAATTCTGATAAAAGTAATTAGCCGATTGTAATACCTGTTGGTCGTTTTCGGGCGTAGCGCCTATGATGACTTGTGTGCTTTGACCGGCAGGTGCAAACAATGGCGCTTTTTTAAACAACTTTTTTTCTTCCGTACGCTGGATAATCTCATTCTTTAAAAACTGCATTGGGTTTATCATATCCTGGCGGTTTTTGTCGGGCGCTAACAGTTTCAAACCCTCTTCGGTAGGCATTTCGAGGTTTACACTCAACCTGTCGGCATATAAACCAGCTTCGCGCATTAACTCATCACTCGCCCCTGGTATGGACTTTAAATGAATATATCCGTTAAAATTATTTTCGGTACGCAGCTTTTTGGCAATCAGCACTAAGCGCTCCATGGTATAATCGACATCCTTAAAAATACCCGAACTTAAAAAAAGGCCTTCAATATAATTACGGCGATAAAAGTTTATAGTGAGATCAACCACTTCCTGCACAGTAAAGGCTGCCCGTTTAATATCATTGCTTTTGCGCGAAACACAATAGGCGCAATCATAAATGCAATGATTGGTGAGCAGTATCTTCAGCAGTGACACACAGCGCCCGTCCTCGGTATAGCTATGGCATATTCCGTTACTGGCATTCCCCAGTCCCTTATTCTCATTTTTTCGTTTACTGCCGCTGGAGGCGCACGATACATCATACTTAGCCGCATCCGCTAAAATGTTTAACTTTTCCGTAATCCGCTCTGTATTCATACAATCAAAAATACTAATATTTTTAGCATTTAGACGCTATACTGAATATTTAAGTTATTCCGAAAAGGTTTAAGTAGAGATGCAAAAAAGTAGGGAGGCGCAATGTATTGCGTCTCTACGGATATTAATTATTTAATATGAATAACCAGACCGTAATTAATTACGTATTGTTTATACAGTAAACTAATTCAGATAATTCATAAATTTGATAATTGCGGTTCATACAATGGATGTAAAAGAAGTTGAGCGGTTAATTAAGATCAGTAGAGAACACCCGCTGATGCCGGATACCTATATCCCATGGCAAGAGGAGCCTCAACCACAGGAAATATTTTTACCCGAGATATTAACCTCTTTACAAGGACTGGAAATATACAATACCTTAACCCCTACCCAAAAGTTAGAATTAGGCCGGCATGAACTGGTACAGGTTATCGCTTCTTATGCCTGGGGCGAATGTCTGTTTTGCTTATTTATGACCCGACATATGCTTACCTTGCCTGTTGATAATGTAGAGCATCAGTTTTTACTCAGGGAGATGATAGAAGAATTGAGGCATCAGGAAATGTTTGCCAGGGCGATCAAACAGTTAGGCGGCAAGCCCATTAAACAAACACGACTGCATCAGTTTTTCGGGGAGTTCAGCAATAAATATTTACCTGCCGATTACCTGTTCATGGGTAGTGTATCTGTAGAGCTGGTAACCGATGTATATGGTAATCATGCACGCAAAAACCCGCAGGTTTATCAAGTGTTACGCAAGATGTTTGATCTGCACAATATTGAAGAAGGGCGTCATATAGTTTTTACTAAAAGCCTGTTAAAAAGCTACTCAAAAAAGGCCGGCTATATTAAAAGAACACTTTATAGTTACGTCATTCTGCTCAATATATTTTTTGTGCGCACCATGTATGTAAAACAGGAAATATTTGAGCGTATCGGGATAGAAAATGCTCCTGCTGTTTATAAACTCGCCGCGCAAAATTTTAAACAAAAGTTTGCTGATAAATGCCTGGATGATATTATTGAATTTGTAGACAGCTGGAAAGGCTTTAATGGTGCTACACGCTGGGCCTGGCGGTTGGTTTTGGGTGCGAGGGTATAATGTATTTGAATATTAGGCGCAACCTATTGTTAACATTCAGGCAGGCTGATAGGAACATTTATTGCTAATCCCCCATCGGCAGTTTCTTTATATTTTGAATTCATATCCAATGCTGTTAACCACATGGTTTTTATAACCGCATCCAGGCTTACTTTGGCGTTATCGGGGTTGCTTTGCAAAGCTAATTGCGAAGCTGTAATAGCCTTAATAGCGCCCATGGTGTTACGCTCAATGCAAGGAACCTGCACCAATCCGCCAATAGGATCACAGGTCATGCCTAAATGATGTTCCATCGCTATTTCTGCAGCCATTAACACCTGGCGCTGTGAACCTCCTAAACACTCGGTAAGCGCAGCTGCCGCCATTGCTGATGATACGCCGATCTCCGCCTGGCATCCGCCCATTGCCGCAGATATAGTAGCACCTTTTTTAAATATGCATCCGATTTCTGAAGCGGTTAATAAAAATTGGATGATCTGATCTTCGCGGTAACCATCACAAAAAACAACAAAATATTGCAAAACAGCCGGTATTACACCTGCCGCTCCATTGGTAGGCGCTGTTACCACCCGGCCAAATGAAGCATTTTCTTCATTTACAGCTAAAGCGAAGCAACTTACCCAGTCTAAAATATTTTGGAAACCGTTGCCTGTATTTCTTATAGCCTCAATCCAGGTATCATAATCATGTTCCGGACAATTATTTAATAACTTGTTATTAAGCGTTGATGCCCGCCTGGTTACATTTAATCCGCCCGGCAAAACGCCTTTTGTATGGCATCCTTTATACATACACTCCTTCATCACCCGGTATATATTTAATATCCCGTTACGAACATCTTCTTCGCTCCGCCATGCCAGTTCGTTTTCTAACACTACTTCTGATATCTTCAAACCGGTTTTCATGCACCAATGCAATAACGCAGCGGCATTATCAATCGGGAATGGTAAGTCTACCTGGGTATTATCGGCTTCGTTTTTTTCGCCTTCTTTTAAAACAAAACCGCCGCCTATGGAATAGTAGGTTGCTGTAAATGCGGTTTCGTTATTTAAAAATGCCTG
>JAQBOY010000042.1 GCA_028287805.1 Mucilaginibacter sp. | reverse complement strand
GCATATTCATTGTATTTTTTGCCTGTTGCACTGCAATAAAAATAGTGTGCCAACACCTGGCAGCAGGCTTTTAATGAAGGATTAAAATATGTTTTCCAATCATCTTCTCCATAAAGCTTAACATGTTCATTTATTTCGTCAGCAATAATATCACTTGCAGCCATAAATGCTCCTGCAGGTTCAACCGATAGATTATGTATAACGTTTACAGTGACCTGCCTTTTATTATCTAACAAAAAAGTAATTTTTTGAGGAGTGTCATTACTGTTATACAGGTGCTTAATTTGGTGTGATAATGAAAGTACAGCATCCGCAAATACCCCGAAATCATCAATATTACGTACGGTATATAATTCATCTAAGGGCATACCTGATAATATACTGATAGCATCCAGGTCATTCAGATAATGCTTTTCCTGCATTTCCATCATTTGACCCAATGTAACCTCTTTAAGGGAAGTGGGTATTTTAATTAATAGCTTGCCTTCGGTAGTTTTTAATACTTTTTCAATCATATAGAAATTAGGTTTACAACAGTGTCCTGATAATCAGGATTTTGATTTTGATAAGGCAGACGTGATTTGACTACGGCTGATTTTTTAGTTTTAAATTTGTTTAACGCCACATAACGTAAAGGGTCAATAAGATGATTCCAGGAATCAACCGGGTCATTCAATGCCTTACCGGAACGGTCAATCTTCCATTTATAGCGTCCTAATTCTTTGCGTAAATTAACACTGTTGCGTGTAACGTTGATCTTATAGCGCTTTAAAATATCTATAGAGTTTTTAACGCTGTCTGCACCTTTCTTTGCACCGGTAATGTACCATCCCAGGCGTTTTAACTCTTCAATAGATTTAGGTTCGGAGCTATCCGCTATAATTTCGGTATTTTTACTTAAACCTGCATCGGTTAGTTTGGCAGCAATATCGGCGTTAGTTAATCCGGTTTCATAAAATAACTCCTCTACCCATAGCTCACCATTTTGGATATATACTTTTATACAACCTGTTTCATCATTGGTAAAGCCGAAATCCAGCCCACCTGCAATTAATTTCGCCTCCAGGGGAATCTCCTCGCATACATACCAGTTGTTAAATATTAATCCGCTTATCTTACCAGTAATACCACGGGCATATACTTTCCATAGTTCCAAATCGACTGCTTTTAAGCTCTCAATTTTGTCTCTGGTTTCAAGTGACAAGAATGGGTTATGGCGATGATCTGATATAATAACCTGTACGCCAAGCTTACCCATTAGTTGATCATGCACCCAGAAGGCAGTATTGGGGTTATAATCCAGAAATATTCTTTTCTTAGTTCGTAATGCCAATTCAGTATATATAGTCCATTCAACCCCATTAGCTTCATTTACAAACAGGTAATCCCGTTTGCCCGATTTGGCATCCTGTGCATTATCATAGCTTTTAAATTCAATGATTGTTCCATTATGAAATTCAAATATCCTGTCGGTTTTATTATAGTTTTTAACTAATAGCTGCAATTCTTCCGATTTATTGTATATAGTTAACGCATCGCGTAGCGCGCCGGCTTTAAGGTTTGGTATATCCTGCCCAACAACTGTTATTACCTGTTTTTCAGTTTCGCATGCCAGACAAAAAAGTACCTGCTCAATAGCATAAGTTTTGCCGGAATTAGTTCCTCCCTGGTTAATAACTACGTGGGCGGTGGATGTGTAATTTTGTTTAAACAGAATGGTGGCTTCATAATTATGTTTGGAAGTGGTCATTAGTCATTAGTCATTGGTAATTAGTGAGTTTTTTCACTACGTGCTTCTGTAAATACAATAGGAATGTAAGACAGAAGTTTATAGATGTGTTCTTGTTGTAGTTAAAGTACTACTTCCTTTTCATTGGATGCCGGTATGGGGCCAGATTCAATAATTTTAACTTTTAGGGTTGTTGGTATTTTTACAGGTGTTTTACTTTCCGTTTTTTCATTCCAGCCTAAATTTTTAAGCGCAAATATGGCTCCTGTTGAAGATGATTGATGCAGTTTTTTTTCATAAGCGGCTTCTACTCTTAAGCGTGCACGTTTTATAATATGCTTAAACTTTCCGCGAGTTTCATAATCTTCAAATTCATCACGACTGTTAAACCCCAGATAAAGAGCCAACCCTGCAATTGTTGCCGGTTCAGATTGCCGTTCCCTTGGTTTTTTCTCTGATGATTCAGTAAGGGCATTTGTTTTTACCATGTTTTCTCCGGCATTATTTTCACCTTCAATATGTTTAAAATAAATATCGATAAGTTCAATAAGAACATTTTCTGTGGGAAATTTTTTGAGTTTAATTTTCATTATGTTTTAAATGCCATTTGGCATAAATACATTCAAATGTAAAGAAAATAATTTATATTTCCAATTTTTTCTTTAATTAGCTATCGAATATGTAAAAAAATCGTGACGGATAACTAAAATGCATCTTTACCGTTATAACTCCTTTATGAAGCTATTTTCGGTCGTTAGCCTGTTTTTTTGTCTTTATCTGTTCCCGTTATATTCCAATGCACAAGAGAAAAAATCTTTTCGTGCAATAAGGCCTCATACCGATACGATATCAAAAATGCATACAGACAGTGCTATTGTTTACGAAAAGGATATTAAGGATATTTATAGAAAGCTATTTTATATAAAACAGTCAAAAATAGAAATTGATTCTATTACTTCTAAACCACTTGTTTCTGCCATCCCCGCAATAGGTTATACCTTACAATCAAGACTCGCGCTTATATTATCAGGTAATATCGCTTTTCGTTTAGATCCTCAATCGCGTATATCAACTATAACTGCCAGTACCGCTTATACTCAAAACCGACAGTTTACTTTACCGATAGAATCCAACCTATGGACAAAGAATAATAAATATAATTTCGTTGGAGATTATCGTTTTTATAAATATCCGCAAAGCACCTTTGGTCTTGGAAGTAATTCTTCTATACATAATGAAGACCCAATGAGCTATAATTTTTTACGTTTAAATGAAGTGGTAATGCGACACGTAACCGGTAATTTTTATGCAGGTGCAGGGTATGGCTTTGATTATCACTGGAATATTACCGATTCGGGGCCTATAAATGGTAAAACGTCTGATTATAGTTTGTATGGCGCTGCAGAAACAACGGTTTCATCCGGTATTTCATTAAATGCACTTTTTGATAGCCGGGATAATTCTATTAATCCTTCGGCCGGTTTTTATGCCTCAGTACAATACCGGGATAATTATCATTTTTTAGGTAGCTCATCTGATTGGAAATCATTAATTATTGATGTGAGAAAATATTATAAATTACCTGCCAACTCAGATAATGTGATAGCGTTATGGTCATATAATTGGTTAGTGCTTGATGGTAACCCGCCTTATCTTGATCTGCCCGCCAACTCATGGGATCCTTATACAAGTACAGGCCGCGGCTATATACAAGGCAGGTTCAGAGGTGCTCAAATGGTATATTTTGAAAGTGAGTATCGTTATAAAATCACGAAAAATGGTTTAATAGGTGGTGTGTTTTTTATGAATGCTGAATCATTTTCTGCCGCTCCCGGTACCGGGATGCAACGTATACAACCAGGTTTTGGCCCGGGTGTTCGTATTAAGATCAGTAAGATATCAAAAACAAATATCGCTGTTGACTATGGCTTTGGTAATCAGGGATCAAGAGGGGTATTTGTAAATGTTGGCGAAGTGTTTTAATCTATTAGATAACCTTTATAGCTTCTTGTAACATTATCAGTTAAATTGTGTTAAATATTTAATTAATACAACCTTTCCTATTTATTATTCGTACTATATTAAGTAATTTTACATATGAAGATACGTTATCTGTTTTTCATTATGCTTATTTCCGTAATGGCACTATCTTGCCAAAAGGATGATAGTGTAAAAGAGATTCCATCTTCCCCCTTAAAAATAGACAGCTTAAGCTCCTTAAGCATGCTTTCTTCGCCAGGTAATGTACTTGCAGCTAAAGGGATACTTAAAATTACTGTTAAAGACTCGACCTATACCTTTGATGCAGAAAAGGATTCAATTGCTTTTGTTAATGTATATTTAGAAAACAAAAAATATTTTGGCATTACCGCTATTAACAAAGCACATACAATGAGTTTTGGCATTAGCTCTTTAGGTGATGCAAAGACCAACCTTACAAGTGATGTAGCCGGTAGTCAATTTTTAATTAATTCTCATAACCAATCTAATATTCAATATACCTTATCCAAATATTCGGATTCGAATAAGGCAGGTAAAATCAATCTTTCACAATTCGGCCAGGATAGCGTTTTGACAAAAGGATCTTTTTTTACCTTCATGGCTACAGATGCACAACACAGTTTATCTTTTAAAGTAGAAGGGACCTTTAACCTGAAAATTAAATAAATATTCGGGATTAATAACCAGTATTAATGGTAATTTGTAAGTAAAATAATACCAAGCAATATTTATTTATCGGACTTTTAAGCCGGAAAGTGGCCTGTTTTTTGTACCTTTATATAAATTTTAAAAACATTGATGAAAGTATTTATTGCAGGGCTTCCTACTGAAGTAGATGAGGCCGAATTAAATGCAGTTTTTGGTGATTTCGGACCGGTAAAATCGCTCAGGATCATTAAAGATCGCGAAACAAAAGAGAGTAAGGGTTTTGGATTTGTTGAAATGGTAAATGACAACGAAGCCAAAGAAGCAATCAGGTGCATGAATGGCGCAAGCTATTATGGCCGCAGAATAACTGTTAATATAGCAGAGGATAAAGCCCCTGGCTTTAACGGCGGTGCTAAAGGTAACTTCAGACGTAACTAATAACCATAAATTATTCTTGTTATTTAGAAGCCGGCATAGTCCGGCTTTTTTTTGTCTGTTATTTTAAGTTACCTTACCTTACTATGTTTTAAATGCTGATTGGCATATGCTTACCATTCAGTACTAATTGCCACTTCATTTTCTACCAATTGTGTTAACAATATTTTCACTACAGCTTCTCTGGCCCATTGCTGTTCAATTACAGTTGCATCTTCCTGATACCACCGTACGGGTTCATTAACTTCGATGCGTGCTTTATATAGGAATTTTTTTGAAGGATGCATTTTAGTGCCTTCGTAACTATTTAAATTCTCATTCCTGATCACTTTCGCGAAGTGCTTTGCTGTTATGTCTAACTGCAAACATTCTTCTAACGAATTTTTAAAGTCCTGTTTATCTTCCAGCCATAGGGTTAAAATGCCTTCATTTATTTCATGATCGGCGATGGTAATGCGGCTATAATCATAATCTACAGATATGATCATCCACCATAGTTCGTCTTTTAGTTTTTGAGAAATCTTTATCATTTTAAGGTAAGTTAATAGTACATGGTAAATAGTTCATAGTACGCCTAATTATGAACAAGATTAATAATTGAAGGCTGGCGTCCAACCAGGCAGATATTTCTGTATAGCAACTATTTCGCGATCATACTTTTGGCAAGTGGCCTGATAGGCTTTATAACGGATTGATAATATAGTTGCTGGTGAGGTTGTATGATTTTCTTGTTGATTTATATTTCTTAGGGCAGAGTAAACAAGGCGCATCGGTTAGGTGTATTAATGTTCTGTAATCAATTAATATTCATTTGCTGTAGAAGGTGTTTTAACCCTATATCCATCCTTTCATTCATCATTAATATAGTTTAAATTATTTTCAACGGAATTTTCTTTAATCTCTGTACTTTTCATTTTGTTTATACGTTAAATAGTATTAGTTTAGCACGTATTGAGCGTACAAATATAAAGAAATATCTTTAATAAACTAAAGAAATTAATAAAATTAATTTTATGAATTATGGAATTGAGCGAAAAACCTAATAAAATAAAAAGGATACGGCCTGAAACCCTGGAGTTCATTATATTATATAATCAGCTTAAGGGAAAAGCTTTTAATGGCAATACCCAATTGGCTGCTGAACTTGGCTTCAATTCTGCCAGTTCAATAACAGAAATTATTAAAAGCAGGCAGAACATTGATCCTGACAAACTTCAGCTTTTTAAAGAAAAATACCAATCATTTCTGGATGGAAGAGGATATACGGAAATTTCTGATAGTCCGAAGATATCTAAAATGGGGGAGGGTATTCCTATGTATGAAATAACAGCCACAGCATCGGGAGTGGAAGTATATAATGATATTAATGATACACATGCCGTTGGCCGTATGAATTTTCCGGGTATTGAGGATTGTGATTTTGCATTACCTGTTTGGGGGCATTCCATGTATCCTTATCTGGAAAACGGTTGCTGGGTGGCACTTAAAGTAATACATGATAAAAAGATACTACCGGGTGAGGTTTATTATATTGAGTGGGGGGATTACAGAATGTACAAAAGGCTTTTGGCAGGTGATAATCCGGATGAGGTTATTGCACATTCTGATAATAATACTGAAATGATTGGTAATCAGCTAAAATATGCGCCTTTTATTATTAAAATAGCTGATATTAAGAAACTTTGCCTGGTTAAAGATATTCATAAGAAGCATAACCATTGATTTGATTAAGGATACCGGTAAATATATTTAACTGCTTTTGCTATTAATTAAAAGCAGGCTCTAATAGAAAAACCTGATCAATTTGAAAAAGGTTACGCTACCGGAAATATAACCTAAATATTATGATTTGAAAAACACCCGGGCTCATAAATATGTAGTTCATATATAATCAACGGAGGATATTTATGTAAGAACAAGTAATTGAAGATGTAAACATTATGCCTCAATTAGATAAAGCCTGCGGTTTGGACATGCACAAAGACAAGATCGAAAATGATTGAAAATAAAAAAGCTTGGATGCCGAGAAAATAAATGGACGGATCGTCACAGCACGACAAACGGAAATGGTTATTAACTCGTCATATCCAAAATATTCCTTACGATGATAAAATAAAGGAGATATGCCTATGAAAACTCGGAAAAACATCGAAGTGCTATTCATCGTGGGTTTTGGCCCGATCGTTCAAGACCCGGCCGCAAGCCGCAAGTTTTATTCTGAGGCACTGGGACTGCCATTCAAAGAAGATACCAACGGCTATCTGCATACGGGCGAATTAGATGGTGTGAAACATTTTGCATTGTGGCCGTTGGCGCAGGCGGCCGAGTCCTGTTTTGGCACGGATCAATGGCCCGGTAATCTTCCTGTACCACAAGCGTGGGTAGAATTTGATGTGGAGGATATCGAAAAAGCCACCGCTGAATTAAAGTCGCAGGGTTACAAACTACTGGTTGCTGCGCAAAAGGAACCCTGGGATCAAGTTGTCACGAGGCTGCTGGGACCGGAAGGTCTGCTGGTAGGTATTACCTATACCCCCTCGATGCGAAAGTGAACTCCAGCCTAATAACATTAGGAATAGGCGGAAACAGGTCTTTTTTAAATATCTTTCGGGAAATCTTAATGAGTAAATTCATCCAAACCGAAAAATGACTTTTTCTAAGTTGGCATGTTTTTTATTTCATTATAGGAAGCTTTTTCGAAGATGACTTGCGCTGCAGGAAAAATAAAAGTCTGCCCTACCGGGGGATATTTAGAGGAAAGCTTATAATGATCAATTGAGCAGGAAGGTTTCACCATAAAGTTTTACATCTCTTATTTAATAATCTTTAGTAATTTTATTTTTATAACCACTTTGTTTATTATTGTAATCAAATGTCTGACGAAGCATTAGTAAAGCGGTTAAAAGTAATTGTTAAGGAGCATGGCGGACAGTTAGCACTTGCAAGTGCTATTGGGGTTGACCAGGGATTTATCAGTAAAGTGATTAATAGAAAGCAGGAGGTAAGCTATTACCTTATACGCAAACTCTGTTTCCAGCTAAAATACTCTCCTGAATGGCTTATACTGGGTACGGGTGAAAAAAAAATAAATAAACCCGAAACAGCTAAGCTAATTACCGAAATTCAAATGTTGCGTACAGAAGTTGATATATTGCATGCCCGGATGCGTGCATTTGAACTAGAATTAAAGGAAGTAAAAGAGCATAATACAACGGAACAGAAGCAGGCGGGATAGTTATTATAGAATTAGTAAAAGACCTTTATA
Organism: Mucilaginibacter sp.; assembly: GCA_028287805.1. Classification (GTDB taxonomy): domain Bacteria; phylum Bacteroidota; class Bacteroidia; order Sphingobacteriales; family Sphingobacteriaceae; genus Mucilaginibacter. The sequence continues at coordinate 338 of JAQBOY010000042.1, read as the reverse complement.
ATATAATAGTCAATCAATAATTGCATTTTTTAATAATTATTAAGCGAAATGCCTTCCAGGGCTTCGGCTGCATTTTTACACCTGTTAACTGAACCTTCCAGAGAAGCTAATATTTCACGGTACTTAATCAGATTAATGGCATCTTTTTCATCTTCAAATAATTTTGCTACCGCATTATAGTAAATCTGATCTGATTGATGTTCATATTGTTTGATTTGTCTGCATGCTATAATTATCTCATCCCTGCTTTTCGGAATTTTTAACAGGGCAACCGTTTTCTCTATTTCTTTACTTGCTTCAAGTATCAGTGATGCTATTTGTTTGATGTCGGCACTAAA
>JAQBOY010000209.1 GCA_028287805.1 Mucilaginibacter sp. | reverse complement strand
AGAACGAGGAAATAAAAAATATGTTTACCGGCCTGGGTGTAAGTATAGGAACACCTGAGGACGATAAAGCCCTTAATATTTCTAAACTGCGTTACCATAAGATCGTCATCATGACGGATGCGGACGTTGACGGATCGCACATTACTACTCTGATTTTAACTTTCTTCTTCCGTTATATGAAGGAGTTGGTTGAATTTGGATATGTATACATTGCATCGCCGCCATTGTACCAGGTTAAAAAAGGTAAGGAATTTGAATATTGCTGGACTGAAGAACAACGTGATGCAGCTATACAACGTTTAAAAGGCGCTGGTAAAGAAGATAGTGTGCATGTACAGCGTTATAAAGGTTTGGGTGAGATGAACGCCGAACAGCTTTGGGAAACTACCATGAACCCTGCAACACGTACCTTAAAACGTGCCAGCATTGAAAATGCCGCGGCTTGCGACCATACCTTCTCTATGCTAATGGGTGATGAAGTTGCACCACGCAGGGCATTTATTGAGAAGAATGCAAAATACGCGAAGATAGATACATAGGAAACTCAAAACCCTCTTTCCGCGAAGCGAAGGCGAGCGAGCGAAGTAAAGTCCGGGTGAGTAAATCGCCTGCATGCTTAACTAACTATTTTAGAACCCTTTAGTGTAAACTAAAGGGTTTTTTGTTTAATTTGTAATTAATCCTAATTTGAAATGGAGAAGAATTATTTTACTGTACCAAAAACAAGTTACCCTCTCATTTGGGTAGTGTCTCAGTTTGAATTCATTTTAGTTCTGATGATATGTCTTTGTACATTATTATATTTAATAAAGAGTCTGTTTCAAAATGATATTTTAAAAGTTTTTTTTGTCCATTTGATTTTATGCTAAATGTATAATCCAGCCAATAATATACTGGTTGTTTATCTTGCCCTCTTAAAAATCTTGAAAAATCTATAGATTCTGTTGTGCCTTTAGGATATAATTTAACTCTTACAAAATCTTTTATTTTCCCATTTATGCCGCTTTGGTCATCAACAAAATTTTGACATCCAACTAAAATAATTAATCCAATCGCTAATACCACTTTTTTCATACAGGCGTTGCAAACAACAAAAAGCCACTTGTTAGGTGGCTTAAATGTATGAATAATTTTTAAAACACAATAAGTACCCTTGTCCCAAGTAGTATATAGTTACCCTCTCAAGAGGGTAACTAAGGCTCCAGCCGGGTGGCAAATATAAGCGGCATCCTGCCGCAGAGAAAAACACATTCTCAGCAGGGGCTACATTAAAATGGATAACCAATACCCAGGTTAAATACTGAAGTCTTAAAACTTATTTGGTTAAACAAATTGCGCTGGCCTGCAGGTCGGGATGGATCAATTAATGGGAAACCTAAATCTGTGCGCAGTATCAATACGGAAAGGTTAAAACGTAAGCCAAAGCCTGCATCTAAAGCTATCTGGCTTAAAAAGTTTTTTCCGAAGGCTGCACCCGGAAGATCATTATGAGGCCTCATCAGCCATATATTTCCTGCATCGGCAAATAATGCGCCCTCAACTATACTAAATAGTTTGGGCCGGTATTCTATATTTCCTTCAATCTTAATATCGCCCGACTCATCAGGTAAAAATTGAGTTTTATTAGCTGCCAAACTACGGTAGTCATATCCCCCGGGACCTAAAGTACGTGCCTGGAAACCACGCAAGCTATTTGGGCCACCAATAAAAAATTGCTGGGTATAAGGTAAAATAGTAGAATTGCCGTAAGGCAAGCCTACATCTACCATAAAACGGGTAGCCACTTTGCTATTGGGTCCCACTTTATGGAAGAACCTTATCTCATTTTCTAATTTTACGTACTGGTTAAACGGGGTGCCAAATATCTTGCTTACCTTCCCGCGTAGGGTATCCGCGCCCGTTAGCAGGCCATAAATATTGCCTGATAAACTTAGCTTACTCATGTAGTAAAAGGTATTGGTCCGGAAATCATCAGTTGTATTATCATAAATAAAGCTATAACTCGGACCGAAAGTGAGCTGGTTATCAATTACGTGTTTAAGGGTGGGGTTACCGCTATTTGCAATACTATCTCTATACCGTTTGGTAATGTTGGCTGCATCAACATAAGTAAAGTCCATCAGGTCCAAATTATTCTGCCTGTGCAGGTTGGGTTTCCATTGGTAACCCCATGATGCGTTAAACGAGTTTAACGTATAAAGCTGAGACCTTTCAATCAGCGTATAGCCTGTTTTTAAAATAGTGCGCGGGATAAAGGCGTTATCTGTTTTAAAATCAAACGGGCTTATAAATCTTGGCCATGATATAGACGGCTCTACACCAAATTGGTAAACGCCCAAACCATTATTATACCTGCCAAATTGTTTATCAGTGCTTACAAAAAAAGTGACCGTTAACAACTCGGCTCCCTTAAAAGTATTCTTATTCCTGAAATTTAAGTTAAACTGTGTACCGTTAAAATTGGCGGATGTTTGACGGGCTATTATTTCGGCAGAAAGTGATTTACGTTTAGCTTGTGTTAAAAAGTAATAAACATCCAGATAAGGCGAGTCTGGTGTAACATCCTCAAACCGGTTCTTTACATAAGTAAATGGCCCCAATTCAATAAGCCGGTTTAATGAGTTGTTATGTTCTGTACGGTTGTAAGTATCTCCCGGATGTAATAGTATGGAGTTTTTAAATGTAAAAGGCCTTACGGTTTTTCTGCCGCCAACAACATTATACCAACGGTATTTTACTGCCGAATCTAATTTTAAGGAAGTATCCTTTAATGAATAATGCGGATAAACATAAATATTCCTGATCTTGTATATCCACCTTGCTTCATCAGGAGTAGTTTCCTTAACCTTTACAAACAGATCTACCTGGTGGTTGGCAATGGTACTGTCGTACCTCATGATCAGGTATTCGGGAGCAAAATAATAAAAACCTTCTTCTTTTAAACGGGCATCAATCCTCACACGTTCACCTTTAATAACATCCAGGTTATATTTATCCCCAACTTTTAAAAAGCTCTGTTTTGCAGTTCCGGCAATAGCTGTATCAAGATTGTCCTTTTCCGGCGGAAATACTATTTTACGATAATGATAGGCGGGTCCTGTTTGTGTGGTATATACTGCTTTCGCTGTCCTGTTTTTACTTATCGTATCACCATTTACCTGGGCCATAAAATAGCCCTCATTTTGCAGTCTGTTTTGTAGTATAGCACTGTTTTTAGTAAGGTCAACGCTGCTTGCTAACACAGGTGGTTCGCCCAGGTGTGTGTTTAAATAATGTTTTAAGCCTTTCTTTTTAGTGGTTTTAGTTTTCTCGTAGATATATAGTTTATACCTTAAACCTAAAATGCTGCTATTAGGTTTAGGTCTTAACAAGCCCTCCAGTTCACTGGTCAATGCCTTTGCCTCGCTCTTTTTTGTGTTTTTATCTACAATTTTTACGGTGCCGCCTGTATATAGCTTTTGACCTGGTGGTAAAAACTTTGTGGTACTACAGGCACTTATAAAAACAGTAATTAAAATAAATAGGTAGCTAAGTTTGGTCATAGATTAGTTGGATGTTTGTTTGTTTTTTGCAGGCTGATATGCCGGTTGTACCTGTACTGATTCGGTATCGGCAGCTCTTTTATCGGCCTCTTTCTTTTCCTTTTTCTGCTCTTTCTGATTTTGTTTGTATTCTTTTTCCAGTTTTTTAATCTCTGGAGATTTTTTCGCAAACAATTCTTTAAAACGGTTATAGCTATAGGTTAATGAGAAACCAACACCGGTTTCAACTACCTGCCCTTCAACTACAATAAATTCATCCCTGCGGTAAGCGCGGATCAGGTACCGCCCATCCTGGGTTAATTTATAATTTACAGAAATGTTCCCTGCTATATCAGTTGTTTTTTGTCCCGGCTGGTTTTGGCCTTCCAGGTTAAAATTATTACCAACGGTTACCGTTATACGGTCATTTAAAAATTGTTTGGATAGGCCAACATTAAGATCCGTCCGGTTTTGCTGCACCCCGGTTGAGTAGTCTGCTCCCGATGTGAGGTCAAAGCTTAGCGCTACGCCGCCAATTAAATTACCTGCCAGCTTATTTAATTGATCAGATAATAAGCTGCTTACACTATTACGTATGACTCCTGCAACTCCGGTGCTGCCCCCCTGGCTTTGTAAAGGATTATCGCCAATAAAATGTCCCAGTACCAATACGCCTAAAACCTGTTTGTTCATTTCATTGGGGTCCTGGCGTACTTGCGATAGCCGGTCATTAACAGTGGTTACCACATCTGGCGATACGGTATAACTACTATCGGGCAATACAATGTCAAAGCTGATATCCGGTTTTAACAATTGATTTTTTAAATTCAAATCAACGTTAAAAGGCAGCTTTTGCTTGTACATGGTTGCATTTTGCGAACTGTTATCACCACCTAATTGTTGTTGTACCAAATCAATTGGCGGTACGTTAGCAATATAAATAGCGGTCAGGTTAATATTTGCGCTTGTTGGGTCTCCTGTCCAGGTAATTACACTGCCCTTTTTAAAATTAAAGGTGCGTTTTACCGTGGCGTAAGCCAAATTATATGACCCGCTTTCAACCACATAAGTACCCGTTAAATTCGTTTTGCCGCTGGCGTCAATACCGCCGTTCAAATGCGCTTCGCCCTGCAAATGCACTACATCACCGTTACGTGCATCAACCACAATAGTAAATTTGGCCGCTTTGCTGATATTAACCGTAGCGGTTACATCAAGTCCCTTTAAATTAGATTTTTTAAGGGAATCCAATTGTCTGGCTAACAATATCGAATCTAACTTTGGCGCGTTTTCATTAATAACCTCAACTACTCCTTTCCGGTCCTCAACCGCCGGGTCATTTGTAGGCAAAACAAACGTTAGGTCTGTTTGATCATTAACCGTTAAAGTGGCGTCAACAATAGGTTGATCCTTATTGCCCCGTATTTTGATATTGCTGTTTAAATATAATTTACCATAGTATAATTGGTTGTCTGCCTGGGTAGAATTGATCACCCGGAAATTATTCGTCGTGATATCCATCCCGAATTTAAAATCAGTAAACGTTTTGGTAAATATAGAGCCGGTTATAACGGCTTTGTTGCCGGTAGAGTCAACCAGGGTAAAATCATTAAATCGTATACCCTCATTATTAAACGAAATGCTTTCTTTAGGCATGGTGAAATAAGAGTTGAGCATCGCTACATTAAATCCTACCTGGTTAAAATTAACATCGCCCCGTATTACTGGCGCAGTAGTAGTCCCTGATATTTTTAACTGCCCTGTAATGGTCCCTCTTGAATTTCTGATGCTGCCAAAGCTAAAGCCCTCAACGCTCTTCATATTCAGCGTAACAATATTAAGGGTTAGGTCGAAATTGCTTTGGGGGCTGGTATAATATATACCGCTAAGGTCAACCTGGTTCCCTTTGCCGGTAATGCTCATATTAGCGGCAAAAGCGTTTTGGGTTTGATTATTTACTTTAAGCGCTATGTTGCCTACAGTATCTCCTTTAAAACTAAAATCATTGATATTTAAAGCAGTAGTAAATACAGGCGATTTTTGAAAATTGCTTATTTGTGCGTCACCATTAATTACACCGCCAACCTGTAAAGAATCCTGTTGGGCCATCCTTGTTAAAGTTTCAATACGGAAGTTTTTAAAGCTGACTGTAATAGGCGAATTCATTGCGGTTGAACTGCTGTTTATGCTTAATATCTGGTTAGCATTGGTAAGGGTAAAATCTCTGGCTAATATGCCCTTGCTGCCAAATTGCAACATGTTATTCTGATTAACCGCCCATGGTGTATAATCTAACAATAAACCATTTTGAAGGAAGTTAAACTGGTACTCGTTGGGTAAAACGCTAAATACCCCTGCAATGCGGTAACGTTCTTTCTTTTTAGCATCACGCACCTGCAAACTGATGTTTAGTTTGTTGTTTTGAGCGTTACCGGATATACTGGTATATAAAAGATTAACTGATGATGAAGCCTTGATCTCATCGGCTGTAACATTATAATTAAGCGCGTTATTGCCGGTATTTATAGCCAGTTTTAAATTATTAACTGTGCTGGTGCCATAAACTATCTTGGGCATGGAGCCGTTAACTACCAATTCACCGGTACTGCTGTTAAAGCGCCCTGTTATAATGATGGGTTCAAGCTGCTTTAAGGTTGGGGCAAACTGCGTAACCAGCGGTGTTTTTACAATTTTTGCATCAAAAACAAATTGTTGAGGCGAATAGGCCGGTTTAGTTGTGGCCGTTGTACTGGCCATGGCCGTATTATAGTATTTATTAATTACATCCTGCAAAGCCGGGCCTATTTGTGTTAGCTTATATTTACCTGCAAGGTGCGCGTATAAAAAAGGAGTTTTAAAACGTAAAGTACTGCTATCCGCAGTTGCTGTGGAGATCAGGCTAACAGAATCTATACTTATCCGCTGGCCTTTATTAACAACCAGCAAATTTGTTGCCTGTATATTGGCATTTAAATAGTCGGGATCAGCAGTGGGTACATTGGCTATGATCTTGCCGTGAAAGCGCATTTCATCCTTGCTGAAATTCAGGTTTTTCAGGTTGATACTGTCAACCGTTAAAGTGGCATTTACAGACGGATACTTTTTATTCATATTGGCTTTAGCATCCAGGCTAAAGTTAATATTAGGGTCTTTCATGTTGGCTTTAGCAACATAGCTGCCATTGGATGCGCTGCCTGAAAGTACCAGGTTTTGGTAGTTGTACCCCTTTACATAAGCTTTAACCACAGTGCCGTTAAATTGCAGGCTTGCTTTTTTCGGATCAAGCCCGGTGCCTTTAATATTAGCGCTTAAGGTAATTTTACCGGCGGTTTGCGGTTGTTTGGTTAAGGCGCCTACATTAAGGTCATTAACTTTTATATTAGCTGCATAGGTAGCGCCAGTTTTACTGCTGCCATTTTTCATTGCTGCAGTCAGGTCAATCGCGCCATAGGTTGACTGTAAATTCAATTTGGTATTAAAGTTTTTAATGCCACCCTTAAAGGTTCCTTTCAGGTTTACATCGGTCGGAACGCTTACACTTGCCGGTATCATATTAGCCGGAACCAACTTGGCAATATCTGCACGGCTGGTATTAAAGTCGTTCAGCGTTACATCAAAGTAGGCTTTGTTTACATCAGGTAACCCTTTTAAAACGGCCGATGCTTTAATATGGGTATTGCTTAAACCCATAACCTCAAAATTGGCAATGCGCAAATTATTAACCTGCCCAGCAATTTTTCCATTGATCTTAAATACCGAGTTTGGGTAATGTTTAAATGGTTCCATGCTGCTCATGGTTGGCATCAGCAGCAATACATCTTTTAAGCCTAATTTACTGCCATTTAAATCTGCGTTAATATGCAGCAGGCCCAAATTTTTACTGATAGATGCGATAGATGGGTAGCTAACTTGCAGTTGTTTTTGTAAAACAGTTTGCGGTGTTTCTACGAGCAGGTCCTTCAGGTAGGCATTTTTCGGTCCGTAGAAAAATGCAGTGTGAAATTTTTTAAGGGATAATCCGCTCTTTTCATTAAAAGTAAACTCGTTTATTTTTCCCGAAAGGGAATCAGGGTTATAGGATATATCCTGTGCGTCAGCATTCAGCTCGCGGAGATGCATGTGTGCAAAGTCAAGACCTTTGCCCAGCGGTTTTTGCGCGTTATTATCAAATTGAATATCGTTATTAGTAAAGCTGACTTTTGTTAAAGTTGCTATCCAGCCTTTTCCGCTTTGCGGATTAGCGGCTATAGTATCTAATTTTTTAACGGCTTTAGTAACCGCTTTTTTAACAGTTTGCGGCTTGGCAAAAGTTAATGCGGCTTTAGTGTCACTTAATACAATATTTTTAATGCCTACTTTTTGGTTTTTCAGATCAATTTTATCCATCTCTACCAAAAACTTGCTCAGGTCAACATTAGCAGCCATCTCCCCACTTCTATAAACAACCTTAATTTTTGACAGATCAATGGTGCCCAGGTCAAGTGTCATATTCAACGGTTTTACAGCCGTATCCACCTTGGCCGCCTGTGCTATAGACGAACCCATAGGCGTTTGAATAATGCGCGCGTTAACACCTGATAAATTGATCTTAGGGATAGTGAATTTCATTTTGTCAATATCAAAATCCTTGATACGGGTATCAAAATGCCCCAGCAAAAATTTCACGTCATTTCCTGTGGTAAGATCTTTATAAGAAATATTGATCTTGTCGAGTATGATTGTACCAACTGAAAACTTCATTGTTGAAGTAGTATCAGTTGGTTTAGGGGGCTTTTTTTGTTCGCTCGAAAATGCTTTTAATATATAATCAAAGTTAAATACACTATCTGCGCCGCGGTATACATGAGCAGTAATGCCCTGCAAATTAATCTCGTTTACTTCTACCTGGTGGTGCAACAATTTGAGCATGCTAATATCCACCTTTAATTTATCGCCGGCAATAAGGGTGTCTTTTTTCTGATCCTCAAAATACACATCCTCTAAAACCAGCAATTTAGGCAGCCCTAAACTTATATGGCCTATTTTAACTTTTGTATGAATTTTATTCTGTAAAAAAGTTACCGCTTTGTCTTTAGCAAAATTTTGCACAGCAGGTACCTGTATTAAAATAACTACAAGTAATATCAGAAAGATGACACTTGCAATTATCCATAAAATTGTTTTTAATGCTATACGTCCAAATCGTCCCAATTGTATATGTTTTTCAGATGTTAGTTAATTATAAACAAATAGTGTGCTATTGTTAAATTGAGAGTCGGCAGCTAAAAATCAAGATAAAGATTGTGGGGTAAGTTACCTGAATTTTCTATGGTTTCTGATTCTTAACTGCCGACGCTCCTTATTATACTTTTTTCAACAACTGTACACACAAAGTTGTTTTTTGGTAGATTTGTATTCTTCCAATTTTTAAGTTGCCATGCCGGATTTTTCGCATTTACACGTACATACTCAATTTTCATTATTAGACGGAGCCGCTGATATATCTAAACTATATAAAAAAGCAGCTGCGGATGGTATGAAGGCTTTAGCTATTACCGACCATGGAAACATGTTTGGTGTGTTTAAGTTTGTGGCCGAAGCCGGAAAACATAATATAAAACCCATAGTTGGCTGCGAATTTTATGTGGTGGATGACCGCCATAAAAAGCAATTTACTAAGGAGAAAAAAGATAAAAGGTATCACCAGTTAATGCTGGCCAAAAACCCCGAAGGATATAAGAACCTCGTTAAACTTTGTTCATTGGGTTATATGGAAGGCCTTTACAGCAAATGGCCCCGTATTGATAAAGAGTTAGTATTAAAATATCATAAAGGGTTAATAGCAACTACCTGTTGTTTAGGAGCATCTGTGCCACAAGCTATTTTGCGGGGTACCGAAGCCGAGGCAGAAGAGGAGTTTAAATGGTGGCTTGATTTGTTTGGCGAGGACTATTACATTGAAATGCAGCGCCATGACATTCCCGAGCAAAATACGGTTAATGCCGTGTTGCTAAAGTTTGCCAAAAAGTACAATGTAAAGGTAATATGCTCTAATGATTCGCATTATGTAGATCAGCAGGATTCAAATGCGCATGATATTTTGCTTTGTGTAAACACGGGCGATATGCAAAGTACGCCTATAGCAACAGATGAAGAGGGTGGTAAAGGCTATCGTTTTGGTTTCCCTAATGATCAGTTCTACTTTAAAACGCAGGATGAAATGGGTAAGCTATTTCATGATGTTCCTGAATCATTAGATAATACCAATGAAATTGTTGATAAGGTTGAGGTACTAAAACTAAAGCGGGACATCCTGTTACCCAACTTTGTTATTCCACCGGAATTTAATATTCACAGTACACCTGATGCGGATACCCTTAACCAATGGGAATATTTAAAGCATTTAACATTTACAGGCGCCAAAGAACGTTATATCGATATTTCTCCTGAAGTTGAGGAGCGAATAAACTTTGAGCTTTTCACTATCCGCACTATGGGTTTTGCCGGTTACTTTTTAATTGTAGCCGATTTTATTAAGCATGGCCGTGATATTGGGGTATTCATTGGTCCGGGCCGTGGTTCGGCAGCGGGATCGGTAGTTGCTTATTGTACGGGGATCACAAACATCGACCCGATGAAGTACAATCTCCTGTTCGAGAGATTCCTGAATCCTGACCGTAAGTCGATGCCCGATATTGATACGGACTTTGATGATGCCGGTCGCCAAAAGGTAATCGATTATGTGGTGGATAAATATGGCAAAAATCAGGTAGCACAAATTATTACCTATGGTTCAATGGCCGCACGTACCAGCATTCAGGATGTAGGCAGGGTGTTGGATATGCCATTATCCGAAGTTAACTTATTAAAGAAATTAGTTCCCGAAACTTTGGGAATTACCCTGCAGGGCGCTATTGACCAGGTACCCGAATTGCAGACTATATATAAAGCTACAGACCTGCGCGGAATAGTTTTACGCGAAGCGGCAAAGTTGGAAGGGTCTGTACGTAATACAGGGGTGCATGCGGCAGGTATTATAATTGCTCCATATGACCTAACTGATATTGTACCCGTTGCGGTAGCTAAAGACTCTGACCTGTTGGTTACCCAGTATGATGGCCGTGTGATTGAAGATGCAGGCGTTATTAAGATGGACTTTTTGGGCCTGAAAACCTTAACTATTTTAAAGGATGCTTTAAGATTGATTAAGCAAAATCATAATGTTGAAATAGAGATAGATTACATCCCGCTTGATGACCAGCTAACCTTTGAGCTTTACCAGCGTGGCGATACCAACGGTACTTTCCAGTTTGAAAGTGACGGTATGCAAATGTACCTGCGCGATTTGAAACCGGATAAGTTTGAGGACTTGATAGCCATGAACGCGCTATACCGCCCGGGACCGATAGAGTATATTCCTTTATTTATTAAGCGTAAGCATGGCTATGAGCCCATAGCGTTTGACCTTCCGGATATGGAAGAATACCTGGGCGAAACCTATGGTATTACCGTTTACCAGGAACAGGTGATGCTTTTATCGCAAAAGCTGGCCGGCTTTAGTAAAGGTGATGCCGATGTATTGCGTAAAGCAATGGGTAAAAAGCAGATAGAGGTATTGAATAAAATGGAGGCCCAGTTTATGGAAGGCGCTACCGCGAAGGGCCATCCAAAAGATAAACTGACCAAAATTTGGAACGACTGGAAAGCCTTTGCACAATACGCCTTTAATAAATCGCACTCTACCTGTTACGCTTTTGTGGCTTATCAAACCGCTTATTTAAAGGCGCATTACCCATCTGAGTATATGGCAGCGGTTTTAAATAACCAGAATAACATGGAGAAGATCACCTTCTTTATGGAAGAATGCCGCCGTATGAATGTGGAGGTTTTAGGCCCCGATATTAATGAGTCTGACATGGCTTTTGCAGTTAATAAAAAAGGACAGATCCGCTTTGGATTGACCGGTGTAAAAGGTGTGGGTGATAAAGCAGTTGAAAGTATTATTGAGGAGCGTAATGAGCGTGGCCCCTATAAATCTGTATATGATTTTGCCCAACGGTCAAACACCCGTAGCGTAAACCGCAAATCATACGAGAACCTGGTTTATGGAGGTGCTTTTGATGAATTTGGCCTGAACAGGGCGCAATTTTTTGCTAAAACCGAAAATGGCTTATTAACAGGTGTTGAGCGTTTAATCAAATACGCCAATGATTACCAGAATACACAGAATACAACTCAATCTTCCTTATTTGGTGGTTCAGTAGCTTCTTATATTCCCGAGCCGGCTATGCCTGAAGCAGATGAATGGGCACTGATAGAAAAGCTGAAGTACGAAAAAGAGGTGATCGGTATATACCTAACCGGGCATCCACTGGATAACTACAAGCTGGAAATGGAAAAGTATTGCAATACAACCATCAGCGAGTTGAAAAATATGCAAAAAGCACGCTCGGGCGAAGGTGGCGAAGAGGTAATGGCAGCATTTGCACAATTGCGCAAAAGGGGCGAGGTTTGTGTTGGTGGCCTGGTAGGGAACGTGCAGCATAAAATGACCAAAACAGGCAAACCTTTCGGCACATTTGTATTGGAGGATTATAATGAATCATATGAATTCGCACTTTTTGGTGAAGATTATGTGAAGTTCAGGAACATGCTGGTTGATGGGTACTTCTTACATATTAAAGGAAATATTGAAGAGAAGTTCAGGCAGAAGGATAACTGGGATCTGCGGATAACTGCTATCAGCCTGTTATCAGAAATGCGTGATAAATTAACCAAATCACTAACTGTGTTTTTAGAGCTGAATTCATTAAACAGTCAGTTATTAAATAACATACAGGAAGCGGTACAGATCAATAATGAAAAGTACCCGGTAAAAAACTGTACACTGCGATTTAAAATAAGGGATGAAGCTATGCTGGTTGAATTGCCATCCAAAACCTATAAGGTAAACCCAAGTGATGACCTAATGGCTGATATATTTAGTTTAACCAACGCGCAGCCGGTATTAGGATAATAGCTGAAAAATATGTTATCATGTTGTTTTAGTTGAACAGATCAGATAGACTTATTCAACTAAAACAACATCCAATCATTACAATTTCTCACCATGTTGGCTAATGTCCAGTCCAATTGCTTCATCCTCATTCGTAACTCTTAATGGAGAGATCATATCAGTGATCTTTAATAACAACAACGAGCCAAAAAACGAGTATATGGAAACAATAACCAGGGCAAAGCATTGAACAAAAAACAAATGTGTTTCGCCAAAAAACAAACCGTTGCCTGTTGTATTACCGGCATTTACATTTACATGGGCAAATACCCCTGTAAGCAGCATGCCTGCCATACCGCCAACACCATGGCATGGAAAAACATCTAAGGTATCATCAATTGAAGTGCGTGTACGCCATTCTACTACCAGGTTACTTATTACTGCCGAAATAATGCCTATAGCCAGGGAATGAGGTACAGAAACAAAACCTGCCGCCGGAGTAATAGCCACCAAACCTACTACAGCGCCAATACAGGTACCCATTGCAGATGGTTTACGGCCACGAAGCATATCAAAAAATATCCATGTTAAACCTGCTGCTGCAGATGCGGATGTACTGGTAGCCAACGCGGTAACTGCTAAGTGATTAGCGCCAAATGCCGAACCGGCATTAAAGCCAAACCACCCAAACCATAGCAAGCCGGTACCAATCATTACATAAGTAATACGGGCCGGGGCATGGTTAACCTCATTTCGTTTCTTTAAATATAACGCAGAAGCCAAAGCAGCCCATCCTGCTGACATATGTACTACTGTGCCGCCTGCAAAATCCAATACACCTAATTTACTCAGCAAACCATCAGGGTGCCAGGTGCAGTGTGCCAATGGCGAGAAAATAAAGATGGAGAACAGGCAAAGAAATATGATATATGAATTAAAGCGTATCCTTTCTGCAAATGCCCCTGTTATCAGCGCAGGCGTTATTATAGCGAATTTAAGCTGATACATGGCAAATAATAATAAAGGTATGGTTGGAGCAAGTTTCCAGGTAGCATTTCCCAGCATGCCCTTCATCATAAAATATGTACCTGGATTCCCGATAATGCCATGAAAGCTATCGCCGAAAGCGAGGCTAAAGCCAAAAATTCCCCACATTACTGTTATAATAACCATACAAACAATGCTTTGCAGCATAGTTGATATCACATTCTTTTTATTGACCATCCCACCATAAAAAAAGGCAAGTCCGGGCGTCATTATTAAAACTAATGCCGTCGACATCAGCATCCACGCTATATCGCCGGTATTAAAATGGGGGTTTCCAGTATTTTTAAGGTCAACAGACGGAAAAAGAAAGGTTAAAGTTAATATGCACAGGATTATAAAGAAGGGAAAATAACGCTTCATAAAAATTTTTAGATGGGAGGTTTAAAAACGGACGCAAATTATGATTTAAATCATATATAAATCAAATAAATATTAAAATATCATCCGATTTAATATAAAAGTATCATTTTCATAAAAGAAAATGCATTGAAATAAACGCCGATATTGCATACACCACAACTTCTTCTAAAGAGAAGGTTTCGGGTATTATTATTTTAAGCGTTTGTACCGGTATTTTATAAATACTGAAGTAACCGATCAGGAAAAATGCCCAATAACAGCAGTATTACGGTTATAATTATCGAGAAAATTATAATATAAGGAGATGGGGAGATTGAACTTGAAACTGTTTCAGCCCGTTTTAAAAATAAATAAAGCGGTATTTTAATATAATAGAACAGAGAAACCACCGTAGTTAATGCACCGGTGATCATCAAAAGTAATAACCAAATGTTATGGTCTTGCTGGTAAACGCCATATACCGCCGAAAAGACGAATAATTTACCGGTAAAGCCCGCGGTTACAGGTAAGCCGGTTAAGGATATTAATACGATTACAAAACATACAGCAGCTGCGGGATATTTTGAACCCAGTCCTTTATATCCCTGTACATCTTCGGCCCCTGCAACATTAGTAAAGTAGGTTGCCAATGCTAAAGCCGCTATATTTGCCAAGCCGTATACCGCCAGGTAATAAGTTAAGGAATTAAGGCCTTGTGCGGTGAACGTCACTATGGCCATTAAAGCAAATCCGGTATGGCCTATGCTGGAATAAGCCAGCATCCGTTTTACATTATTTTGCAGTACCGCGGCAAAATTACCCACTATCATGGTAATGATGCTAATAATTGACAGGTATAAGCGGAAGTCAAAGGCGGTAAAATTTGAAAAAAATATAAAAGGAGTTAAAAAATTAATCAGCAACCCAAAGGCGGCTATTTTTGGTAAAGTTGATAAAAAAGCAGTTACAGGCGTTGCGGCGCCCTGGTAAACATCCGGAACCCAAAAATGCATAGGAATAAATGATAATTTGAACCCTATGCCTATTAAAATCAATACAATAGCGAAAGAAATGCCTAACGCATTAGTATGTAATAAGACTGGCATCATATTATCTGTAAATAAGCTTAGTGAACCGCTAAAACCATACAATAACGATATGCCGTATAACATGATAGCCGAAGAGGCTGCGCCAAACAGTACATACTTTAGGGCCGCTTCATTACTGAACGCGTTTTCTGAACGATAAGCCACCATTAGGTAGGAGGCTATAGAAACCATTTCAATAGCCAGGTAAATGGATAAAAGGTTTACAGCCATTACCATTAAATGCAGACCTAAAACAGCGCCAATTGTTATAGAATACAGGTCGGATAACCTTTTAGGATGAGCTTTTAGGTTATCGTCCCACGCAAAATACAATAGCAGGGTAAATGCCAAAGCATCAATAATAAATTTAAAAACCAGCGAGGTATGATTGAGCAGCAGCATATCGCTGAATAAAAAATGCGCCTTGTTCAATACCAGCGCTACTTGCTGCAGATCTTTAAATATCACTAATATCATACCCGCACAGGCCACTATCCTGCACAGTTTTTCTGAATTTCTGCCGAAGATGAGGTCTGTTAGTAAAACCAGCATAAACAATACGCCCAGGTACATTTCGGGCATAAAATAATTTATGCTATCCAAAATATGGGTTAATTGTCCGGGTATGTAGGGTGACAGATCGTGCATT
>JAQBOY010000208.1 GCA_028287805.1 Mucilaginibacter sp. | reverse complement strand
TCAAAGCTTACCTCTTTTACAGTATGCTGGTCATCTATCCCAACCAAATCCACTGTAAGGGGATTGCCGTTTGCTGTAATGTTTTTAAACGTCACATCTTGTATATGACCATAATCCTTATCCCTTGACCATACGGCCTTGCCTATCCACAGCGAAATAAACCTTTGCGCTTCTTCTATGCGTATATTTTCAAAACGAACATGATTTACCAGGCCCGCATCACATTGATAAATACGCAATGACCATTCGCGTCCCTTATCATGTATTATATCACAATCGGTAAAGGTAACATCGCTCACATTGTCACGTAGTTCAGCGCCTATACTTAATGCATGTGCCAGCTGGTTCCATAATACACAATGTTTAGCCAATATATGTTGCGCATCGCCCTGCCCTTTATCTGCTTTAATTACTATCAGGTCGTCCATTGTACGCAAAAAGCAATTTTGAACTATTACGTTCCTGCTATTGCAAATATCAATACCATCGGTGTTAGCGCGGTATCCCAGTATTTTAATGTTATCTACCAAAACACTGTCACATTGCCGTATAGGCACATTCCAGGTACTCGCATCACGCAGTATTATGCCTTCTAATTTTAAACCGGTTACACCATGCGCCATAATCAGGTTACGGGCATGGGTAGGACATGCACTGGCATCAAGGATACCACGTCCACAAATGGTAATATGATGACCATGTAAATAAACACTGGGCGAATAATTTCGCACACTATCGCTTTTGTTAACTGTATATTTTTCATCTGCTCCTATTACCGCGCGCACTACTGCCCCTCCGGCAATATAAACGGTTTTATTATCCCCTACATCCAGATGGGTTATTTCATGTATGCCGGGGCCGAAAAAAATTACATTAGGGTCTTTTGGATCGGGCTTATTAGTTTCAATAGGATTAATAAACAGGTGCAATGAGCGAACCCATTCACCATTAATTTCAATAGTCAGATTATTGGGTGACGAAACGGGGAAGGATACGGAGTGGCCTTGAATGGTCGCTTTAATATGTGCCGATGTCGGTAAAATTTTAACAGTAGTTATAGCCTGTGGCACGGTTACAGTTACGGTTGCCGAACCCTGCATATCAAAATAGGCAAAAGCGGCCACTTCAAAATATTCATCCGAATGACGTATGTCTGCTATTCCCTTAAAGCGGTACGCTTTATCAGATGCTGCAATCTTAGTATTATATACCTGGACATTTTTTTCTGCTACAGAAACTTTATAGCCTTGGTTTAACTCCTCTCCTGTGGGGGCAGGATACACCACTATTTTGCTTTTTGCCTTCCCATATCCATTAATAACACATAGCAGTAACACGGCTATTGCTGCAATAAGTTTTACTTTATTCATTGGTATCTTTAGGTTATAAAGTAAATGTATACAATATAAACATCCCCTCCCGAATAAACATCCCCTCCCGATAAAAATGTAATAGTTAATTTATTATAACAGCATGATAAAATTAACTCGTTTTTAAGAGATTAATCACATTATTTTCCTTTGTCATTAAACCATACTATGGCCCCTGCGTCCAAATTATTATTTAAGCCGATCCTGAGCCTGTCCAAAAGACAGGCTTTTTTTTTAAATCAGCACAAACGTTTTCAGGTAGCTACCTATTAAACTAATCTTGTTGATTAATTCAAGTCGGGCTCAATAAGAATAAGACCAAACTCCGGACTAAATTTTTTACTCAAGGAAACAGGTTCAACGGTCATCATTACCTCTAAAGTTGGCGATACAAATGCCTCCAATAAATGACCGCCATGCACAATACCATCTTCTGTTGCCAGGTTAATATGTGCATGCACCACAGGATTGTTGTTATATAAAGCTACATCGCCAATCAGCGAAGTAATTTCGGCAAAGTTATTTATGGTTGATACTTTAAACATTTTTTTGGTTTTATCATACCATCCGTATTTTGCTGACATCGCATCGCCAATGGCAGTAAAATGAGCGCTCTTAACATTATATTTTACAACAAATTCTTTTAAGCCCGACATAACTTCGTCACCCGCAGAAAAAATAAGTGCATAAGTTTTAGTCTGACCGTTTTCACTTATTAATTTAACTTTTACACCCGGTGATCTTCCGGTAAGAGGTGGAGTGGTTGGAGAAACATACTCCTGGGCATTGCTTTTTAAACATAAAAGCGTACAACTTAATAACCCTGTCATCAAGATTGATTTTACAGCTATTTTAATTTTCATAAATAAATAATTTAGTAAGACGATGTGCTAATATAGCCTATTATTAACTGTACAGAAATAGGAAATAAGTACAGGAAGTAAAACATCTTTTAGTCATTTTTAGTTAACCTTTTATGGAAACTAACAGGATATCACCAACACTCACAGCTGCATTAAATGCTCAAATGACCAACGAAGCGCATAATGCACAAATCTATCTGGCTTATGCCTCATGGATAAGCGACAAAGGATATGAAGGCATTGCGAATTTTTTATTCAGGCATGCCAATGAGGAGCGCAATCACATGATGAAAATCCTGGAATATATTTTAAAAAGAGGCGCGAAAGTAATCATAACTGAAATACCCTCCCCTGGCCCCGACCCGGTAAGTATAAACGACTGCTTTGAAAAAATATTTAAGTCGGAAGTTGAAAACACAACTAACATTTATACCATTGTGAACAAGAGCCTGGAAGAACAAGACTGGGCCACCTGGAACTTTATGCAGTGGTTTGTGAAAGAACAAACAGAAGAAGAAACACTGGCAATGGAACTGTTGTCAAAAATAAAGATTGCAGGCGGTGAAAATGCAGGTAATGACGCGCTATACGCATTGGATAAAGATTTGGGTAAAACCCCTGATGATGCAGAATTAGCACAGGATGTATCTGTTGAAAATCCGTAGATGTAATGCTTAAGTAACCCCGTTGTCTGTGTCCTCACCGACAACTATTTATTTAGCAAAATAACTGTATTGCTTGTGAAGCACAGGCAAGGGGGGAAGTGAAAAGCGATAGCTCATGAGCTTTTCCAAACAATACACTATTTATTTAACCCCGTTGTCTGTTTATTTAACCCCGTTGTCTGTGTCCTCACAGACAACTATTTATTTAGCAAAATAACTGTATTGCTTGTGAAGACACAGGCAATGGAGGAAGTGAAAAGCGATAGCTCATGAGCTTTTTCAAACAATACGGCAGCCAATTGCTTAACCCCGTTGTCTGTGTCCTTACAGACAACTATTTATTTAGCAAAATAACTATGGGTATTGCTTGTGAAGACACAGGCAAGGGAGGAAGTGAAAAGCGATAGCTCATGAGCTTTTCCAAACAATACGGCAGCCAAATGCTTTGGAACCGGTTACTTCGGGCTTTTTATTATCAAGCAGCGCGTTAACTGCATTTTCCACATATCTGGTTCGGGCAGCATTTGCTTCCGGCTGATCGTTATCAATGGCACCGGTGTACTGTACAACAAGTCCATTAGCGGTTTTTTGCAAAAGGTATACGGTTGGCGTGGCCTGAGCGCCATACACACGGGTTATATTTTGTGTTTCGTCTATCAGGTAAGGAAAGGTATAATTTCTTTCAGCAGCGCGTTTTTGCATATTAGCATAAGAGTCAACCGGTTCCGCAACCGGGTCGTTAGGGCTTATGGCAATCACCGGGTATCCTTTTGAGGCGTATTTTGCATCAAGCGCCATTATCCGTTTTTCATAGGCTTGTGCTACCGGGCAATGGTTACAGGTAAATATAACTATAAAGCCTTTGGCACTTGTATAATCAGCCATTGAAACTATCTTACCATTTACATTTTTCAACTTAAAATCTGTGGCTATATCACCGGCTTTATAACCGCTGCCGGCAATTTTAAATGCGAACGCCGCTACAGCGGTCAGCATTAATAACAGAAGCTTTTTCATGGTTATTTATTTATTAGTTTGATAAATAGCATTTAACTCAGTATAAGTAAAGTCCTTTTCGTAAAGCCGATGAACACCTTTTTTAGCATTTACCACTAACGTTGCCGGCAATGCACCCGACCAGTTTTTATCAATTTCATCAATAAGTTCCTGGTCATTATTACGGGAAGCTATATAAACGCTTGCCAGTATTTTATGACTTTTAACAAAGGGGACAACCGCTGTTTTTAGCTTCGATTGGATATCCATGCTGACTAACAAAACTTTTAAGGGCCTATCCTTATAAGTACGCTGCAATTGGTCAAAATTTGGGAGTTCTTTTACACATGGGCTACACCATGTAGCCCAAAAATTTACAATATAAAGCGTATCCGGATTGCTTATCCGTTTTTTTAATTCGGTATACGTAAGCGGCCTTACCTGTGCAATGGCTTTAAACAGCGGCAGGGTTAATAACAGTATGAATATCAAAGTTTTTAACTTCATCTGTATAGCCGAATATGATTAATATTAAGTTATACAATTTATAACATTCATCAAACAGTTATGTTCCAACAAATGCAAATGTTATTTAACCTCAAACTCTTTTTTAAGCTTGATATCCTGTGATGAGCTACCTATCATTACCTGGAATTTGCCGGGCTCCACTGTCCAGTTATTGTTTTTATCCAGCAGTGCAAGGTCATCCGGATGCAGCGTAAAATGAACCGTTTTCTTTTCGCCGGGGTTAAGGGTTACCCGTTCAAACCCGCGCAGATCATATTCATAAGTGGTTACACTGCTTATTTCATCCTTTAAATATAGTTGGACTACATCATCGCCTTTTCGTTGCCCGGTATTGCTTACCTCAACAGTTACCTGTACATCGCCTTGCGCATTCTCGGTTTCTGGAGATATCTGTAAATTACTGTAGGCAAATGTGGTATAGCTAAGCCCGTAACCAAAGGGGTACAAGGCACCGTTAACACTGGTTTTACCCCAGCTATTTGAGCCACCCTGACCAGCTTGTGACGCAGGTTTAAAAGGAAAATTAAATTCTATCTGTCCAACTGTTTTAGGAAAGGTAATAGGCAGTTTACCGCCAGGGTTATTATCTCCAAACAGTGTTTCAGCTATAACCCTTCCGCTCTGCGGACCCGGAAACCAGGCTTCCAATATAGCAGGCACATATTTATTTTCCCAGTTAATAGTTAAAGGCTGTCCGTTTATCATTACCATTACTACAGGTTTTCCGGTTGCCTGTAAAGCCTGGATAAGTTTAAGCTGTCTTCCCGGAAGATTTAAGCCGGTTCTGGAGAGGCTTTCTCCTACCCTGTCCACATCTTCGCCAACCACCGCTACAATTACATCAACATCTTTTGCCTTGTTAACTGCATTGTTTATTTCTACCTGTTCCTTATCTGTTAGTGGTGTTTCAATAATCTCGCTTTCGGGCCAGGTAGCATCTACTATATCACAACCTTTGGCACCAACCACCACTCCTTTATTACCCACATAATCCTGTATACCCTTTAACACACTGGTTACCTGGTTATGAGATGGGCCGTAACGGCTGATAGCATAATTAGTTTCTTCTGCCAGCGGACCGGTTACCAAAATACGTTTCGTTTTATTCAGATCAAGCGGGAGCAGGTTGTTATCATTTTTCAGCAACACCATACTTTCCCTGCTCATCTGTAAAGACATCGCTTCATCCTTTTCAGTATGTACAATTTTATCGGCAGCTTTAGGATCTTTTACATAAGGGTTATCAAACAATCCTAACCGAAACTTCACCCTTAATACATCAGCCACCCGCGAGTCGAGTGTTTTCATACTCACCTTGCTTTCGTTCACTAATTCGCGCAGGGGCATAATATAGGTTTGCGGCATGGTAAAATTAGTGCGTACATTTAATCCCGCTTCAATAGCCTGGCGTACCGCCTCCTTAATATCACCAGCTACATGGTGCTTACTGTATAAAAACTCCACCGCTTCACTGTCAGATACTACGTACCCGTTAAAACCAAATTTTTGTCTTAATAGTTCCGTTAAAAAATAATAGCTGCCGGTTATAGGTTCACCGTTCCAGTCATTATAGCTGCTCATTACCCCCATAGGATGCGCTTCCTGTATTACTCGTCTAAAAGGGTAAAGATAAATCTGGTACATCTCCCGTGGTGCCACATGCGGATCTGTACGGGCCGAGCCATCTCTGCCACCTTTCGGTACACTATAAACGGCAAAATGTTTTAAAGTAGATGCTACACCTTCTTCCTGTATACCTAAACACATTTGCTTACCCATTTCGGCAATATGAAAAGGGTCTTCACCGTAACATTCTACCACACGGCCCCAGCGCTGATCGCGTGCAGGATCTAATATAGGTGCATATACATTGGTATAACCTAAAGCTTTGGCTTCGCGACCCACGGTTCGTCCGGCCTGCCTTACCAACTGCTTATCAAATGTGCTGCCAATACTGATAGGCGCCGGTAATGGCGTAGCCCTGTCATGATTTAATCCGTGAATCCCCTCATTGGTAAAATCAACAGGAATACCCATCCTGGTTTCTTCTACAAACCATTTTTGTACCGTATTAATAGCTTCAGCATGTTTGCTGTACGGAAAGCTATATTTTGTTGGCGCATCGTCTGTATGCGAAGTCAAATTATTTAATTCTTCATCTATGTTAGCAATGCCATCTTTCCAAACTTCATTTTTCCATGATGGTGCAGGCATTTCCTCTTTCAATACTCTTTTATAGCCGTACAACGTAGCAAGCTGGCAGGTTTTTTCATTTACCGTCATCTGGCTTAACAGATCAGTAACACGCTTTTCAATGGGCTGTGACGGATCTTCAAATACATCCATTTTCCCGTTTTTATTAAAATCAACCCACCCTTTATGATAAATTGTTTTTTGAGCATTAGCAAGCTGTAGAAATACAAGCTGTAATAACACAGCAAGCCATAGATTTTTAGTTTTCATAGAAATATTTTGATGCCAGGGATAGCGGTTTAAGATTTATTATAATTGGCTTATAAGTTGCTTAACCGCTGCTAAATTAAAATTTATTTAACTAAGCGCAATATCAATTATTCATCTTCAGCTTTTTTTACAGCGCTGTTCTTTATAAAAACAAATGCCATCAGCGCGCCCATAAAACCCAATGCTGCAGAAATACGCATGATCTTTCCGTAAGCGTTAATGAAACTCTCATGGTATACTTTTTCAATTAACGGTTTATTGCTAATATTTGCAGGCACTTTCGCATTGCCCAAATTAACTGCCTGTATCATTACTTCCTGTTTTTCCTTTGCATTTACCGGAACTTTTTTCAATTGATTTTGTAAGGCGCCTGAAAAAAACAAAACCGCTAAAGCACCAAAAATAGCATTGGCAAAAACATTTGCTATACGTGTTATGGCATTATTTATGCCCGAAGCAGTACCTGAAAAACGATCAGTTACTGAGCCCATAACTGTAGCAGTGAGCGGCGCAACGGTAAATGACATACCTAATCCAAAAATTATTACACCTGGAAAAAAGGTTGTCCAATACGCTGAAGGGCCGTTTGTTTGTTTGATAAAAGATAAAAGCAATAAACCCGCACCCGCTGTTGCCGGCCCAATAATGAGCAATAGCCGGGGACCATATTTATCGGCAATGCTGCCGGCATAACGGGCAATGGTTATCATCATAACGGTAAAAGGCAAAAAAGTAAGCCCCGACTGTAGTTGGCTATACCCTTGTACCTGTACCAGGTTTAATGAAAGGAACAGCATGCCAGAACCCAGCCCCGCATATAAGAAAAAGGTAAGCAGGTTAGCCCCGCTGAATGTTAAATTGCTAAATAAAGTTAAAGGCATCATCGGATTTTTACTTCTGCCTTCAATTATTATAAAAGCTATTAGCAGTAAAATTCCGGCAGGTAATGTCAGGTAAACCTGCCAATGATAAAGCCCGACTGCCGGTATACGCAAAAAACCAAAGGTAAGCAGGGCCAATCCGATAGCTATAGTGGCTGCCCCAAAAAAATCTATGGAATGATCACTGCCTTCACCTTTGCTTTCTTCTACCTTCCTCCAAAGAATAAAAAGTGCTGCCAAACCGATCGGAACATTGATAAAAAATATAAAACGCCATAAACCGGCATCGCCCAATGCCCCTCCTAATATGGGGCCGCCCATGGTTACAACGGTAGTAATTGCCGACCATGTGCCGATAGCCTTGCCTCTTTCATTTGCATTAATTGAGGAGGAAATAAGTGATAAACTTCCCGGTATCATTAATGCCCCGCCTGTTCCCTGTATAATACGGAATATAATCAGATAAACAACACCCGGTGATAACCCGCAGGCAGCCGAACCGATGATGAAAATACAAATGCCCCACATGAATGTTTTTTTCCGGCCAAGCTTGTCTCCCATTGAGCCGCCAACCAGTATAAGCGATGCCAGCATGAGCAGGTAAGCATTTAATATCCAAAACAGATCAGCGCCGGTTGCCTGAATGCTTTGCTGCAATGATGGCAAAACCACGTTAAGCGCAGTACTATCAATAAATGCCATTGCAGAAGCTAATATAGCCGAAACCATTATCCATTTACCTGCAGAACTGCTGAGGGCAACTGTACTCATAAAAATAG
>JAQBOY010000497.1 GCA_028287805.1 Mucilaginibacter sp. | reverse complement strand
TTTGGAAATAGCTTTTTTTAGATTGAACAAACAAGCCTATAAAAAGAAAACAAAAAATAGGTGCGATATATTTTAAATAAAAGTAATTCACTTTTTTATAATTAAATTTTATTTAGTATTTGAATTATTAGCCGGTGAGAAAGTGTAGAACTCATAATTGATGTTCCATTTCATTTCCTTACCCGGATCGATTTTGATTTTAATATAAGGTTCAGGGCAGGCCGTGGTTGAACTGGCCCAGAAAACTAATTTTTCAATCGGCTGATCTCCGGTTATTTTGATGCCTGCGCCTGTTTTTTGATTCTGTATATTAAAATCATAGTCTTTAGCGGTAGGTCCAAAACCTTGTAAGCCGGCACTGTACACTTGTTCTTTTTTAGCTAACTCCCTTAAAAAAATTATTTCATTCCCCTTGGTTTCTGCTAATGTTCCCCAGCCTTTACCCTCAGCTTTTACCTGGAACGGAAATGTTATTTTCATCGCAGGATTGGTAGGCTCTTTATCAATCACCGGAAAATTATGATCGAAAACCTCTGTTTCAATAATCTTTTGACCGATGTTTTTTAAGCTATGTTCCAAAACCAACTGTGGCTTATCTTTTACCAGCCTTACCGTTTTAGTGTATATATAAGCATAGCCTGTTGAATCATGCAGTTCCTGGGTAAATTGAACACGATCCTTTTTTCTGTCTACTGTCCATTTTCCGCCGTCTGTTATCTCATACAGCTTGAAAGAATTATACATTTTTTCCAAAGGTTTACGCAAAATACCTACACCAATTTTAACAAAAGTACCGCCCAGCTTTGCTTCATCATATCCTACCGGATCAAATGCTTCAACCGGACCGATAACCGCGTCATGTGTTTTAGGTGAATAGTTTTCAAACCATTGGCCAAAATAGCTATGGCCCTTGTATTCCAGGCTGGCTATTACGCCAGCCCAATCAAAACGTGTGGCCTGGTAATAACCTTTATTCGCATCTGGTAAATACAAATTAGCCGTAACCAGCTTATTGGAAATTACACTTTTCGGAGGGTCCGGCAATACAGCAGCGCTACTCAATAGGCTGAATAGCAAGCAAATAATAATGATTCTTTTTTTCATAGCGTTATTATTAGAATAAGCTATTATGGCCTTACTATAGTACCATCTCTTTTACGTATGGTCCAGTTGCCCGCATGGTTATTGATCGGATATTTAGCGGCTAATTTTTCATTAATATCACAGCCTAATCCCGGCGCTTCATTAACATATAAATAACCTTTCTTTAATTCAGGACAACCGGGGAACATTTCTTTTTCAACGTCACTAAAAAATATAGACTCCTGTATGCCAAAGTTCCATATGTTCAGATCGATATGGCAATGAGCGGCATGTCCGATAGGAGACACATCGCCCGGGCCGTGCCAGGCTGATTTTACATTGAATAGCTCTCCTAAATGAGAGATCTTCATTGCGGGTGTTATACCACCGATTTGGGAAATGTGGCAACGTATATAATCAAAGGAATGATCAGCCATTTCCTGTACAAACTCATTAGGGTTATTAAACAGTTCCCCCATGGCAAACGGTACTGTTGTACTTGAGCGAAGTTGTTTCCACCAACCCCTGTTTTCCGGCGATAACGGATCTTCAATAAAGAATGGATCGTATTCTTCTAATCGCTTGCACATATTAATCATATCCATTGGTTGTACACGTTCATGAGTATCGTGCAACAGTTCAACATCCATTCCGCAGGCCTTTCTTACTTCTTTAAATAATTTTGGTATAGCCTGTACATAAGCCCGGGAATCCATAAACTGGTCAGTGTTTTTGCCATAACCTGCATCTTTAAAATCAGGTTGCTGTGCTAAATATAAAGAACCATAGCCACCTTGCTGTATCCTTACATATCTAAAACCATCTGCCATAAATTTTTGTACCTGGGCAATAAGCTCCTGAGGATCCTTTCCGTCAGCATGTGCATAACAATCAACAGCAAACCTTGCTTTGCCCCCTAAAAGTTGATATACCGGCATTTTAGCGCGTTTTCCCTTGATATCCCACATGGCCTGATTTAATCCGCTTAAGGCATTGTTCAACACGGGGCCGTTTCGCCAATAAGAGCTAACAAAAGCAGCCTGCCACATATCTTCAATATTATCAACATCTCTTCCTCTGCAAAAATCATCCAGGTAATTATTAATTGCGGTAACTACAACTTCAGCACGTTGTGTAAACGTAGCACAACCTACGCCATACAGGCCAGGTTCAGAAGTTTCCACTTTTACTACTACCAAATTTGATCCGTGAGGCGCACAGGCAATAGCCCTAACCTTTGTAATTGTAACAGGAGCCATGCCTTTGGCATAAGTATTTTTTGCTTTCTCTTCTTCCCAAGTTGCTGAAGCGGCTTTTGCCGAACCACCTAATAAACCTAAGAGGCCTACTGATGATCCGAGTCCTAACATTTTTACAGCATCACGCCTGTTTAAGCTTGATTGAGGGTTTGATTTACTCATAATTTATTCTATTTATTTTGGTTTTAAATGGTTTCAGGAAGTTAACTGGTTTAATTGGTAAATGCTGTATTAAAATAAGCATTTTTTTTCCACGAATAAAAAAGGATCTATTAATAAAATATTAAAAAATAAATAATTTGAATTAATTAATGAACCTGTACCGAAAAAGTCTGCTTCAAAGAGAGATGATCATATTTTTAAATTACACATCGCCTGCTGATCTGCTTCATTATATGAACTTTTTATTGGGTTATAACGCTAATTAAACAACAACAGCAGGTCCATCCTAAATAAGTGTAATCGATTAAAGAGCTTTGAGTTTGTACAGGGCTTACTATACAAAAGGATACCGGTATCCTTTTGTATAGCAGTATCTTTTTAATACCGCACATACATAGCTTTGTCTCGATAATCAAAAGCAAAAAATGAAAATATTACATCTTATATCCAGTCCCCGCGGAGAGGCTTCTTTCAGTATTAAGTTAGGAAACGCAATTGTTGAAAGGCTTCATCAGAACCACACAAACAGTACGCTGAAAATAAAAGACCTTACCCAAAAACCATTCCCTCACCTTGAAGAGGTGCATTTAAATTCGTTTTTTACTCCGGTAGAAAACAGGTCACCTGAATTAGCCGAAGCAGTTAAGCATTCTGATACAGCAATTGCAGAACTAATGGATGCCGACACTATTGTAATTGGTGTGCCCATGTACAATTTTGGTATTCATTCTACCTTAAAAGCCTGGATAGATCATATTGCACGTGCCAATAAAACTTTTAGTTATTCTGAAAAAGGTGTTGAAGGATTGGTTAAAGATAAAAAAGTATATCTTGCTATTTCTTCGGGTGGCGTATATTCAGCAGGAGCTATGAGGTCTGATGATTTTATAGAGCCCTATTTAAGAACAGTTTTAGGCTTTTTAGGTATGACCGATATAACTGCATTTAGAGTAGAAGGTGTAAGTATGCCTGATTTAAAAGATGGCGCATTGGATAAAGCTATTCAAAGTATAGCACTTTAATCAG
>JAQBOY010000201.1 GCA_028287805.1 Mucilaginibacter sp. | reverse complement strand
TGTTTACCTGCACCACAATGCATCAACAGCCGATTTAATGTATGTGGCTAACGAGCTGCGTAAAAAGCAGGTGCCACACGGTAAAGTAACCTGGCAGATAGACCGGAATGTTAACACTACCAACGTTTGTATAGCCAATTGCAAGTTCTGTAACTTCTTTCGCCGCCCTGGGCACGAGGATAGTTATATAACTGATATTGAAACCTACAAACAAAAGATAGAAGAAACCTTCCGTTTAGGCGGCGACCAGCTTTTATTACAAGGCGGCCACCACCCTGACTTAGGTTTAAAATTCTATACAGATCTGTTTAGCGAATTAAAAAAACTATATCCAACACTTAAATTACACTCATTAGGTCCGCCGGAAATTGCACACGTAGCAAAGCTGGAAAACATGAGCCATATTGATGTTTTAAGAGTGATGAAGGAATCAGGGTTGGATTCACTACCCGGTGCCGGAGCAGAAATATTGAATGACCGCGTACGCCGCCTGATATCAAAAGGCAAGTGCGGAGGTAAAGAATGGCTGGATGTTATGCGCGCGGCGCATCAGCTTAATCTGCCAAGCTCGGCCACTATGATGTTTGGCCATGTGGAAACCATAGAAGAACGCTTTGAGCATTTGGTTTGGATCCGCGAGGTACAGTCAGAAAAACCTGAAGGGCATTACGGCTTTATCGCGTTCATCCCCTGGCCATTCCAGGATGACGGTACGTTATTACGCAAAGTGCGCGGCATCACCAACAATGTAACCGGTGATGAATATATCCGCATGATAGCTTTAAGCCGTATTATGCTGCCCAACATAAAAAATATACAAGCATCGTGGTTAACCGTAGGTAAGCAGGTTGCGCAATTATGCCTGCATGCCGGTGCTAATGATTTTGGATCAATCATGATAGAAGAAAATGTGGTATCCGCTGCCGGAGCACCCCATCGCTTTACCGCGCAGGGTATACAAAACTCCATTATTGAGGCAGGCTTTGAACCACAGCTTCGCAATCAAAAATATGAATGGCGCGAAAAACCCGCACATTTAGAAGAGCAGGTAATTAATTATTAATAGCGTAAAACCCATAGAGAATAATCTTTTTTGTTTCAGTTATAATGTGCATTTTTAGGTTATTACTCAGTAAAATCATTTGGATGTTTTGACTGAGTAAACTTGTTACACCCCTAAAGAATATCGAATTAGTATAGTGGAAAATCCTGAACTTTATATAGAGGCATTAGTTTTTGCTTCAGAACAAAGCATTCGTACCGAGGAAATAATTTATTGCCTGCAGGCAACATTTGAACGTGATTTTACAGAGGAGGAGGTAACTAAACTTTTAAAAAGCATTAAAGAGAAGTATGATGATGAAAAACTGTCCATTGAATTAGTTAATATCAATAACGGATACCAGTTTTTGACAAAAAAAAGCTACCACCAGGTTATCAGTCTTTTACAATTACAACGTTCAAAAAAGAAACTGAGCCAGGCAGCATTAGAAACGCTTGCAATTATTGCTTATAAACAACCGGTAACCAAACCAGATATTGAACAAATACGTGGTGTAAACTGTGATTATTCTATTCAAAAATTGCTCGAAAAAGAATTAATTGTGATTGTTGGCAAGTCAGAAGCTATCGGAAAACCCATGCTTTATGGAACGAGTTTGGTTTTTATGGATTATTTTGGCATCAACAGCATACAAGAATTACCTCATATTAAAGAACTTACAACTAATTCCACCTCAATTGGGGAGCAACAAGAATAATTTAAAATGATTTTTTTTAATAAAAATGATTTTAATTATTTTTACTATAAATTAGATTTACCGAAATATAAAAAATAATGTATAGCTAATTGATGTTTATATGTATCTTGAAATAAGTTTTTAACAAAATTTCACCGCAATGGGAACGCCAAAAAAACCAGACAATAAGAAGATTGCTTCTAAAAGCATAGCTGACGACGATGATGACGATTCAATTGATTCAACACCTAAAAAAAAGGTTGTTGACGATGATGATGATTTTGATGGTCCCTTAGATGATTTGGGATTTGAAGAATTTGACGACGATGACGACGACGATTATTAATAGATTTATTATATAAATAATTTATTTAAAGCATTCAGACAAAAGCTGAATGCTTTTTTTATATTGTTGGATAAATACAGCATGATAATAACTGAGGTTAAAAACAAAGCCGCAAAAAAAGAATTTTTAGACGTTGCCCGTATAATATATAAAACTGATAAAAATTGGGTATGCCCGCTCGACAATGATATTGAAGCCGTATTTGATCCGCTTAAAAATAATTTCCACCAATTTGGTAAATGTACAAGGTGGATATTACGCAACAGCCAGGGACAATTAATAGGCCGGATTGCAGCATTTATAAACAATAAAAAAGCCTATAATTATGATCAGCCTACAGGCGGTATTGGCTTTTTTGAATGCATAAATGACAAAAATGCTGCTTTTCTTTTATTTGATACAGCAAAAAGCTGGCTAAAAGAAAACGATATGCAAGCCATGGATGGCCCCATTAATTTTGGCGAAAATGATAATTTTTGGGGCTTATTGGTAGAAGGGTTTACTCCCCCATCGTATGGAATGAATTACAATCCTCCATATTACAAAGCTTTTTTTGAAAGCTATGGGTTTAAAACTTTATACGAACAGATTACCAATCATTTGGATGTACTTAAACCTTTTCCTGAAAGGTTTTATAAAATTGCTAAATGGGTTGCTCAAAAGCCTGGTTATGAATTTAAACATTTAAATGTAAAAGAGATAGAAAAATTTGCTGCCGATTTTATAGAAATATATAATGACGCGTGGGCAAATTTTGAAAACTTTGTTCCCATTACTTACAGTACCATATTGGAAAGTTTTAATAAAATGAAACCCATAATGGATGAAAACTTAATATTATTCGCTTATGTAAATGGTGAGCCAGCATCATTCAATATTGTTTTGCCGGATGCCAATCAAATGATCAAGCCCCTAAATGGAAAACTTAATTTGATAGGGAAGCTGAAATTTCTGTATAAAAAATGGCAAGGTGTTAGAAGAATGAGAGCTATTGTAATGGGCACCAAGCAAAAGTTTCAAAACCATGGTTTAGAATCAGCGCTTTTCATTAAACTGGGAGAATATGTTTTACCCCGTAAACAATATGACGTATTAGAGCTATCCTGGGTAGGAGATTTTAATGAGAAAATGGTTGCAATGCATAACTCCATGGGAGCTACATTTGCTAACCGACACTTAACTATGCGTTATATTTTTTAACTTGGAATAAATAATCAAGCCCGGAATTACCGGGCCTGAATTATGCAGTTATTTTACTGTGCCTAAGCTCCTCAAATAATTCAATCACTTTCTTTTGCAGATCAATGATTTCAGTTTCCCGGTCAGTTAACTTTTTATTAACTACTTCCAGTTCACTAACAAACTTTTGATCCTGTTCCAGATCATTAAAGGTAAGTAGCTGAACAACTGACATTTCGAACAAGTTTGAGATTTGTTCTAATCTGGACAGATTAATATCTGTAATACCGGTTTCAATTTTTGAGAAGGCGGGAATAGAAATATCTAACCTTTTTGCAACATCTTCTTGGCTCCAACCTTTTTGGTGACGTAACAATCTGATCTTTTTTCCTAATGTTTTCATTTTAATTTTAATAAACAGTGATAAGGGTTTCGCAATAGTTAATAAAGTTAATATGTTTATTGATATATTCCTAATTATTTCAATAAATTATTTGAAATAGCCAATAAATTTATTCCACCAAAGTTTCCTGAACTCATCAATAGCAAATTACAGCCGGCAATAGGTATACTTTTTAGGTAACTTGACAATAATTCAGGATTATCAAAAAACAACAGATCATCCTTTAAAAAGGCTTTTTTCACCGTTTCAACAGGATATGGAACCATTTTTTTTTGCTCAAAAGTTTTTTTATCAATAAATACAATGGCATTATCTGCTTCATCCATTGTACCGGCATATTCAGCCAAAAAATCTTTATTCAAACTGCTGAAAGTATGCAGCTCGATACAAGCTATTAACTTTCTGTTTGGAAATTGCGCTTTAACTGCTTGAACTGTAGCCTTTAGTTTAGAGGGAGAATGAGCAAAATCTTTGAAAATACTGGCCGTATTATTTTTACCTAATAACTCAAGCCGGCGTGCCGCGCCTTTAAATGTGGTTATATAAGTATAAAATTCATCCGGCTTAATCCCCAGGCTTTCACATACTAACCTGGCGGCCTCCATATTCAGCAAATTATGTTCACCAAAAACAAGCAACGGATATTTTTTTTCATTGCTGATAATGGTAGTAACGCCATTTTCAATGGTGTAATTTGGTAAGGAATAAGGCAGTTTCTCAACTTCAGAAGAATCATTAATTACCATATTATTTAAAACAGCATCTGTCTTACTATAGATCAGTTTTCCTCCTGTTTCTATTGTTTTAACAAATAATCTAAACTGCTCAATATAATTATCAAAGGTTGGAAAAACATTAATATGATCCCAGGCAATGCCACTTATTACACCTAAACTTGCCTTATACAAGTGGAATTTTGGGCGCCTGTCAATTGGCGAGGCCAGGTACTCATCGCCTTCAATTACAATAACCGGTGCTTCATGAGTTAACCTTACCATAGTTTCAAAACCTTCCAGCTGTGCACCAACCAGGTAATCAAAATCTTTTCCAGCAGCTTGCAATACATGCAATATCATAGAGGTAATGGTAGTTTTACCATGACTGCCGCCTATAACTACCCGAAATTTATCTTTAGACTGTTCATAAATGTATTCGGGATAAGAATATACTTTTATACCTAATTGCTGTGCTTTTAAAAGTTCGGTATTATCTATACGCGCGTGCATACCCAAAATAACCGCGTCAATTTCAGGTGTTATCTTTTCAGGGTACCATCCCTCCTTTTCAGGTAGTATACCATATTTTCCTAACCGGGAAACAGATGGTTCAAACAGTACATCATCTGAACCTGTAACCTTAAATCCTTTTTTATGTAAAGCGATGGCCAGGTTGTGCATGGCACTGCCACCTATAGCTATAAAGTGTACCCTCATTTAATAAAATAGCTTTCGCAATACAAATAAACACATATTTATTGTAGAGACGCAATATTTTTACTTCTCCTCATAAAAATTACAGAAACGGGAAAAATTTGTGTCTCTTACGTTATTTATCTTCTTACTTTAATAACAATACCGGCATTGCAGCAGCCTCTGCCAACTGCCGCGAAACACTGTTATGTAATAAGGATTGTAAAAAACTATACTTGTGGGGCAAGGCGATAACTAACTGTGCATCCTTATCTGCCGCAAACTTAAGTATGCCATTAATAATATTCGTTGCATTTATATAATAATACTGGGGATGATATTCCTTAAGCATATCATATAAAAGGGTCTCCTCTGCCATTCTTTCCGCATCATTTTCTTTATGGAGAGATTTGTTATCAACATTTACAACTAATAATTCAGTTTTCTTTTTGTCTAACAATCTTTTTAAAGATTCTAATGGAACAGTTTCCGTTACTTTATTAAAATCGCAGGCTACAACTACACGCTTAATGCCTTCAAAATGGTAACCTGTTGGTACAACTATTACCGGTACGGGACTGGATTTTGATATTTGTATAACATGGCTGCCTATTTGAGTATCATCTATACTGCTATTACCTTTAATTCCCAATATTACTACATCCGCTTTTTTTTCGATAACATTTTCAACTACAGCCCGTAACAAATGCGAGCGATTTAAATGTGTACTTATCTGAACCCCTGGTTTAACCAGGTGCTGGAGCCTGTTTTTTATGCCTTCCATCTTTTTTATCCTGTCTGCCGCATTTTCTTCAATTTCCTCTTCACGTAAAAGCACCATATCTGGGTTTGGCAGCATCGTTTCATAAGGCGATACATAATAAGCGTTTAATAAAATAATATGCTTAACATCGGTTTGATGACTTAAGGCTGCAGCAAATTTTGCTGCATTAATAGAGGTTTCAGAAAAATCGACAGGTACAAGATAGGTTTTCATACTAACATTAATTTAGATTTAATAACAATTGACCATTTAGGTCTAATAGTTAATAAACAAATTTAAGGCTGAAATGATTTACAAATGTCAGTTTTAAAACATATTAATTTAAAAACATATTAATTGGGTTTGTAGTTAGCTGTGCAAAATTGGCCACTTAATTTACGGTATAGTGCATCCCTGTAAACTTACTTTACAAATTTAGCAGCCACCCAATCTTTATCCTTTTTATGGGTAATATACTTTAAACCATATTTGCGTGCTTCATCTATTATAATTTCCAGGTCGGGGTTTTCATAAAAACCGCTGAAGTAAATTTCACCCTCCGGCTTAAGCACTTCGCTATAGCGCTGCATTTGGTCTACTAATATATTCCGATTAATATTAGCCACTATGATATCATATTGCTCATCAGGGATTGCTTCTTTTGAGCCGCAAAGCGCTATAATATTAGTAATTTGATTTAAAGCGGCGTTTTCAACGGTACTTTCATAACATACCGTATCATAATCAATAGCAGTAATTTCATCTGCTCCTAATTTAGCTGCCATTATAGCTAAAATACCTGTACCGCATCCCATATCCAGCACTGCTTTATTGGCGAAGTTATTTTCCAGCATCAGGTGCAGCATCATAGCAGTGGTTTGATGATGCCCCGTACCGAATGCCATTTTAGGATCAATCACAATTTCATAGGGAAACTCGGGGCGAGCTTCATGAAAGGTAGCCCTTACAAATATCTGGTTACTGATCTGTATCGGTTCAAAATTACTTTCCCATACTTCGTTCCAGTTTTTTTGCGGAATCAGCGTTACTTCATAACTAAAAGTAAATAGCTCCTGGTAAGGCAATAAAGCTTCGTCCAGTTTTTCCTGGTCAAAATCGGCAGCCGGTATATAGGCTTTAAAACCAAAATCCAATTCCTCGAATGTATCAAAACCAATCTCACCTAAAGCATTGATCAGCAGATCCTGCTGGTAATCTTCAGTAATTATGGTAGTGAAAAGTAGTTCGTAGTAATTCATTGGGGTATCAAGTACTTAGTCTTTTTGTAATAAAACTTATCTAATAAAAATAATGTAGAAATATTGATTACCCAATACAATACCTGGGTAAAGGCCAATATCATTATGGATTTGAACAAAATCACTGTCCCATTTGCGCGCTCCCATACCAAATAACTAAGCGCAAATGAAATAGTTCCAATCAAACTTAAAGTAATAATGATAACAATTACCGGGTTTGCTTTTTTAGCCATTATCTTATCCCATACAGGTATGATCAAAATGTATTGTATAATACAAGCAGCTGCAAATAACGTCGGCATAGTTAACGAAAAGAACAACTTGATATCATAAATTGTAACCTCACCACCCGGTGGTATAAGATTTTCACGGTATGGGATATACGTGTTTTCCAACTTGGCTAATAATACAAATGGAATAAATGTGGATATCCCTATTCGTGATATTTTTCTCAAAAATTCCATTTGATATTAATCTCTAATTAACTAATCTCCAATCATTATCTCAATTAAACACTTTAACAATGTCCACAAAATCTCTCGATTTTAAAGACGCTCCCCCTATTAAGCCGCCATCAATATCAGGCTGTGCAAATAATTCAGGCGCATTTTTAGGGTTGCAGCTGCCGCCATATAAAATGGTGGTGGCATCAGCAACTGCCTGGCTATATTTCGTAGCGATCTCCTTACGGATAAAAGCATGAATTTCCTGTGCCTGTGCAGATGAAGCGGTTACACCGGTACCTATAGCCCAAACCGGCTCATAAGCGATAACTAATTTACTGAAATGTGTTTCATCTAAATGAAAAACACCTTCAACTAACTGGCTTTTTATGATATCAAAATGCTGATTGGCTTCGCGTTCCTGTAAAGTTTCGCCTATGCAGAATATAGGCTTCAAATCATTATTTAATGCAGTATCTGTCTTTTTAGCTAACAACTCATTGGTTTCACCAAAATACTGGCGACGCTCAGAGTGACCCAAAATAACATAGGTTGCACCTACTGATTTAATCATTTTAGCAGATATTTCACCAGTATAGGCCCCTGACTCGGCCTGGTGAGCATTTTGCGCTCCCAAAGAAACTTTGTGATAGCCTTTTGCTAACTGCGCTAAACTATGCAAGTGAATAAACGGACTGCAAACTACAGTTTCCTGAGTTCCGGTTATTTCATCTCTGACCATATTGATCACTTCAGAAAACACACTTAAACCTTCGTTATAATCCAGGTTCATTTTCCAGTTTCCGGCAACAATTTTTTTTCTCATTTTATTTAGTTGATTGATTATATTAAGTTGATTGAGTTGGTTAAGTTTAAGTTGGCAGATAGATCATTAAGATGAATAATACCACTCACTTAATCACCCAATCAACCACTCATTTAACTAAAACACCCTTCTAAACTCCTCTGTTAATTCAAAAATTTCTTCCAATATATGCTGTTCATTTTCGTCAAATGAGCGTGTTCCTCTGCGGACATAAACCTTTTCGGCAGTCTCAAACATTTTTTTTAACGAATACACTTCAAAGCCCTGCGCGCCTCCCCAGGCAAAATCAGGTACAAAGTTTCGCGGAAAACCTGCTCCGAATATATTGGCTGCTACGCCCACTACGGTGCCGGTGTTAAACATGGTGTTAATACCGCATTTAGCATGATCAGCCATAATTAAACCGCAAAACTGTAGGCCTGTTTTACGGAAACGCTGGGTAGAATAATCCCAAAGCTTTACTTCCGTATAGTTATTTTTAAGGTTGGAGTTATTACTATCAGCACCTATATTACACCATTCCCCCAGTACCGAATTACCTAAAAAACCATCATGTCCTTTGGAGGAATAGCCCCAGATAACTGCATTACTTATCTCACCCCCAACTCTTGAATAAGGCCCTATTGTTGTGGCCCCATAAATTTTGGCTCCCATTTTAACCTGTGAATTTTCACATAAAGCAAACGCCCCCCTAATATGCGTGCCTTCCCAAACTTCAGTATTATTGGCTAAATAAATAGGGCCATTGGTTGTATTAAAGGTGGCACATTCAGCAATAGCGCCTTCTTCAGCAAAAAAAGCATTGCCAATTATAGTATTGGTCGGGCTTATAGTTGCACTGGTACGCCCCTGGGTTAACAAGGCAAAATCTTTACGCAGCTCCGTATCATTCTTTTTGAAAATATCTTCGGGATAAC
>JAQBOY010000490.1 GCA_028287805.1 Mucilaginibacter sp. | reverse complement strand
CGGTTGAACTGTTCGGATCCCCAGGCCCGCCTCTCATACGCCATCCTGTTAATGCTACTTTCTTTCCTGAGCCATCCGCTTTTTGCAGGGTCACTGACCCTGAAAGGCCTTTAGCATCTATCGTGTCTATTTCACCTACCCGAAATATCAGTTTATTCCGTCCGTCATGAGCTGTAAAAACGGCGATGGTATGATTTATACCCGCCTGCAGGTATAGGTTAGCTACGTTATGAATAATACCGCCGGTATCAATGCGTTTTCCATCGAGGAACAATACTGTCCGGTCATGCAAGCTTTTGAACACTAATTGGTAATAGCCAGTTTCTTCAACTTTCGTTGTTGTCCGGTACCAGGCGTTAGCGGAGATATCCCTATCAGCTCCCATTTGGAGAGGCTGCGGGCTTTGTAACCAACTGTTATCCTTATAACCAGGCAAGGCTGCCAAAGACGCATCCTTAGTTTGCCATGATCCTATTTTCAGTCGCTTCATATGATTTACAGCGGGTGCTTTGAATTTCTGGCTGCTCTGTAATCCCCCCTGTTCAAATACCCACGTGTGTTGACCGGCTCTAGCTTCCCAGGGCCTTTCAGTATACAGATACAGAGATTTTTTTTTGCTAATGAGATCACCTGCATATTCCGGACCAATTACAACATAGGTTTTACCCGCCGCCTCAATAAACCAACTATGCGATGCCAATACATCATTCTCAGTTATAACCTCTATCCGATAGCCATCAGCTTCAAAAGTATAGCATTCGGGTGTATCTTTAGTTATGTTGGC
Organism: Mucilaginibacter sp.; assembly: GCA_028287805.1. Classification (GTDB taxonomy): domain Bacteria; phylum Bacteroidota; class Bacteroidia; order Sphingobacteriales; family Sphingobacteriaceae; genus Mucilaginibacter. The sequence continues at coordinate 3,803 of JAQBOY010000490.1, read as the reverse complement.
ATTAAGGCAAATACCTCCGGCTGACGCTGTAAAATTGTTTTCTCCCCTTTTTATGCTGACGTTTGTTGAAACATCAAAATAAATTGAGGCTAAAGAACCTGGGGCTCCATATAATAGTATGGTAATTGTTTTCCCCCGGGGAATAATACTGTAAATACGGGTGGGTGCCCAGGCTATTTTTATAGTATTGGTTAACTGGTAATTTATAACCACAGGCATTATTTCTCCAGCAGCCAGATTGATCGGATGCGCGGCTTTAATTTTACTGCCCACAGGTGGATTCAATTTCAATTTAACGCCTGCACTGTCCGGATTATCTAAAAAAGCAATGGTACCGGCCTGGCTTTTGCGGGCTGTAACCTTAACCGTTGTATCTGATACTATTGGCAGGTTGCTCCTGTCTCCCTCACTGTTCGCTAATACTTCCTGAAAACTACGGGCAAACCAACCGGCCCGTTTAAAACTGTAATATAAGGGACGCAGGTCTCCTGCCTGACCAACGGATGCGCCGTAATCATATGAAGCGGCCATATCCCTATCATTATTATAATCGAAATTAGTGCCGCCATGAGCCATGTACACATTATACCCTTTGCCGCCATGGGCCAGTATCTTCCAGGTGCGCCTATCATACATAGCCGAATCCTGCGGTTGAGGCCCATAGTTTAAAAACCATACTCCCCAATATTCTGTAGAGAACCAGGGATTGGGGCGCTGGAGGTCATCAAAGTTGCTCAAATCTCCGGCAGGGTCATTACCAGGATGAAGTCCACTAAAAAAATACGGTGTTTCTATACCAAGGGCTACCGTCTTTTCTACCAAATGACGGAAATAACTGTTCGGTGTAACTGTGCCCCACGCTTGTCTGTGTTCATTTTCAAGCTGTACCATAATCACTGCCCCTCCGTGGTTAATCTGATTTTTTGCTACAATAGGTATTAACCTGCCGAAAAACTTGTCAACAGCTGCTAAAAATTCCGGATTATCTTCTCTTACACGCAACCCTCTTTTAAATCTAAGCCATATTGGATAGCCACCCATATTCCATTCACCGCAATAATAAGGGCCCACCCGCACAATGGCGTATAGGCCCATTTTTTTAACTAAACCGAGAAAGGCATTGAGATCATGATTTCCTTTAAAATCAAACAAGCCTTCCTTTGGTTCATGGTAGTTCCAAAAAGTATAAATCTCAACACAGTTATATCCCCCCCTTTTCAAACGTAATAGCCGGTCGCGCCAGAGCGCACGCGGCACCCGGGCATACTCTATGCCAGCCGAAACAATAAAAGTGCTTTTCCCGTTAATCAAAAACCCCTTACTGTTATAATCAATATAGGGCTTTGCCTGTGCTGCTGCAGGAAATATATGATCATTACGAGAAGCTCCAGACTGTGCATTGGCACAAACCAAGTTTAACATCATCGGGATATAAAGCAGGATACTTTTTATTAAAATCCTAAACTGTACATAATTTAAAATACGTTTTGAGAAACAGAAGGGTTTATTACTAATATCAAACCCCACTAAGTTTCCAAGGTTGCCTGTACTCACGTTTCACAAATTGGTTCACTTCATCAACATTGGTAACTTTAAGGTTAGGTGCATCATAGTTAAGATCGATATAACGAGCCGGATATATAGTACCGCGACGTCCGCTGCCGCCTTCTGCAGAAACAGCCTTACCAGGAAGATTTACACCCCTGATGGCCAAATTACACATTAACATCGCTTCTGTTAATAATGCAGCCTGCTCAAACGGTGAACTTGTTTCCATTTTTCCGTAACCTGCTAAAGAAGCTTCAACCCATTGCGCATAATGGCCATCTGTACCATCTTTCACCCGCGCATATTTTTGCGCCACATTCACCTCGTCCATTCTGGATACAGGAAGCAAACGTGCTCTGGCAGCATAACAACCAGCTGTCATCTTTCCTTTTGTGCCAATAAACAGCATTCCACCATCACCCTGGCCCCATTTCTCTGACGGATCCAATTCTTCGGGACGTGGGGGAATAATGCCGCCATCCATCCAGTGTACCTTTACGGGCCCTTTTGTCTTATCTGTTTTAGGGAAGTGCATAATGGTATAATTAGAATTCGGTCCGGTATTAAGATCCCCTCCTCCGTTCACACTGGTTTGCACCGACGACACATACTGTAAGCCGAGCACTTTCATGGGGGCATGCAGGATATGCGCTCCCATATCGCCCAATACGCCGGTACCGTAATCCCACCAGCCCCGCCAGTTAAATGGCAGCACTTTAATTCCACCTGGTTGGTCTAATCCAATTGGAAAAGGTTTTTCAGGGGCTGTTCCTTGCCATAGATCCCAGTTTAAGGTATTGGGAGGAGTTGCTGACTGTGCCGGCCATTTTAAGCCATTACCTTGTGGCCAAACAGGCCGGTTGGTCCAGCAATACACTTCTGTTACATCACCTATTACCCCGGCATCATACCATTCCATCATTTGGCGCACACCGTCGCTTGATGATCCCTGGTTTCCCATTTGAGTAACTACTTTATATTGCTTACCCATATTAGCCAGCATCCTTGCTTCGTAAACATCATGAGCCATAGGTTTTTGTATCCAGGTATGTTTTTTTAGCTGCATGGCTGCAGAACCTACCACTGCGTGGGTATGATCAGGCGTAGCTATGTGAACAGCATCAAAGTTTTTATGCTCTTTATCAAACATCTCCCTCCAATCTATATAGCGTTTTGCATCCGGATACTTATCGAAAACCTTTGCTGCATAATCCTGATCAACGTCACATAAAAAAGCAGATTTAGCTTTACCTGTTTTAACAAAAGCGGCAATATCACTATTACCCTTACCACCGATACCTACACTGGCAATATATAGAGTATCACTGGGTGCCCTGTAACCCCTACCCAGCACAAAGCGCGGTACAATGGTAAATGCAGCTGCCGCAATAGCTCCTTGTTTAACAAAATCTCTGCGTGAAGTAGCGGCGCCCTTCTCTTCATTTTCTTTCATAATTTAATATTTTTAAAGTTTTATGGTTAATGGCTTATAATAGTATAACTGAAAATACTACCTATGTTACAGCTGTTTAATTTTGATATTCCTCCAGGCACTTGATCCGGGATGCTCCTGTAAGGCGATTTTTCCATTCGCAACTTTTGCAAAATTGTCAAACCCTCTCGAGAATTTACTATTTGCGATCATCTTGTTCCACTCTTCGCTGCCAATTTGCCCATCAAATGTTTGGATACCGTTGAGATAAAAAGTAAGGTGACCTTTATTTTGTATAATTCTTACCTTGTTCCATTCTCCAACTGCAACCGGCTTTGATATTGTTGAATCGCCGGAAAGGTCATATAAACAGCCTGCCAAATGATTTTGCTTTTTATTATCGGCAGCATTAATATTGTCTAATACCTGCATTTCGGGTCCCGTTTGATAAGTGGCGCCAAATTTGGGAGATTCCTGAATATCAAAGATGATTCCGCTATTGCCTCCTTTAGAGATCTTCCATTCCAGGTTTAGCTCGTAGTTTTCATAAGCTCCGTTAGTGACAAGATCACCGCCTCCGCTTCGTGGCTGAGTGGGGTCAAAAATGATAGCACCGTCCTTAACCTGCCATTTAGAGCCCACGGTATCCCTTAGGTAAGTGTGCCAGCCTTTGGTTGTTTCACCATCAAAAAGGAGTTTCCAGCCTTCTTTCTTTTCGGCCCTTGTTAATTTGTTTACTTTTTGTGCTGAGGCGTGCTGTTGAGTCAGGGCCAGGGTTAGCAGAGCGATTACAAAAATTTTCATTGTATTTAGTTTTTAGATA
>JAQBOY010000198.1 GCA_028287805.1 Mucilaginibacter sp. | reverse complement strand
AATATCTTCGGCCTTGCGGATAACCTCTTTATCAGTAAAGGCGAACCAAAATATAGAACCGATAGTAAATACTTTAAATTTATAATTACGTGCTGTAGCGAACCGCTGTATAGATGCGGTAAACTCTTCTGTTTTATTATGCAGGTCGCGGTAAAAACCAATACGCAATAATTCAGTTAACTGGGCTATCCCTGCAGCCATAGCTACCGGGTTGCCTGACAATGTGCCCGCCTGGTAAACGGAGCCATCAGGTGAAATATGGCCCATAATTTCAGCAGATGAGCCATAAGCTCCAACAGGGAGGCCACCACCAATAATTTTACCATAGGTAACAATATCGGGTGTAACCTGGTAATAACCCGCAGCGCCTTCAAACCCTATCCTAAAACCGGATATTACCTCATCAAACAGCAGCAATGTGCCATTTTGGGTACATATTTCTCTTAAATATTGCAAAAACTCTTTTTCCTGCAACAATAAGCCATTGTTAGCCGGAATAGGTTCAATAATTACGGCGGCTATCTGATCTTTAAATTCTTCGAATGCTTTTTTCAACGCATCCTTATCATTTAAAGAAACAACAATTGTTTCATCTGCAAATGCTTTTGGCACACCTGCTGATGATGTTTCCCCAAAAGTAACCAAGCCTGAGCCGGCTTTTACCAGCAATGAATCTGAATGACCATGGTAACAGCCTTCAAACTTTAATATTTTATCGCGTTTGGTATAACCCCTTGCCAGGCGAATGGCTGACATTACCGCTTCAGTGCCGGAGCTTACAAAACGTATCTTTTCAATAAATTTATTATTCCTGATAATTAATTCTGCCAGCTCATTTTCTAAAGCGGTTGGTGCCCCGAATGACATGCCATGCTGCATAACCTCTATCACCTTTTCCCGTACTTTTGCATTGTTATGCCCCAGGATGAGGGGGCCCCATGAGCAGCAAAAATCAATAAACTGGTTATTATCAGCATCCCATATATGGCAGCCATCACCCTTTTGTATAAACAGGGGCGTACCATAAACAGATTTAAATGCCCTTACCGGGGAGTTAACTCCTCCCGGAAAAAACGTTTTGGCTTTGGCATACAACTCCGCAGATTTTTCTCTGCTGATGTCAGGTTTCCCTGTTGTATTCACCGGCTCATCCGCCTCGTTTGAAAATATTTTTTTTATTGAATCGAACATGTTTTTAAGTCAAAAAGTAAAATTCAAAATTCAAAATAGAGTCGTTTTTAACTTTTTACTTTTGAATTTTGACTTATGCTACAACCATTTATTCTCCAATACCTCTTTAGCATGATAAGTTAATATCGCGCTGGCGCCTGCGCGCCTGATGCTCATTAATATTTCGGTAATTGCACGCTGGTCGTTCAGCCAGCCTTTTTGTATAGCTGCTTTAACCATGGCATATTCACCGCTAACATTATAAGCTGCAACAGGCAGTTCTGTATTATCTTTTATCAGTTTTATAACATCCAAATAAGGTAAGGCAGGTTTCACCATTAAAAAATCCGCGCCTTCCATTTCATCTAATCCGGCTTCAATTAATGCTTCACGCTGATTGGCCGGATTCATTTGATAAGTCTTTTTATCGCCAAATTTTGGCGCCGAGTTTAATGCATCCCTGAACGGGCCATAAAATGCGCTGGCATATTTAGCTGAGTATGACATAATAGAAACATGGGTATAACCATTATTATCCAACACTTCCCTTATATAGCCAACACGGCCATCCATCATATCTGAGGGGGCAATAATGTCTGCTCCGCTTTGTGCGTGGGCCAATGCCATTTTACCTAAAACTTCCAGCGTTTCATCATTCAATATCTCACCATTCTCTACAATGCCATCGTGCCCGTCACTGCTATAAGGGTCCATAGCTACATCAGTAATTACACAAGCTTCGGGGAAATTGTTTTTAACATCCCTTATAGCACGCAGATATAAACTTTCTTCCCTGTGGCTTTCGGTAGCATATTTATCCTTTAATGCTTCCTCAATATTAGGGAATAAGTCGAATGATTTTAATCCGAGCTTTAAACAACTTTCCACCTCGCGCAGCAAATTATCTATCGAATACCGGTAAATGCCCGGCATGGAAGCTATTTCAGTTTTTTGGTTATTACCATCAACAATAAACAGCGGGAAAATCAAATTAGCCGCGCTAATATGTGTTTCCTGTACCATCTGGCGGATAACCTCACTTTTTCTGTTTCTTCTTGGCCTTTGTAACATATTGTAGTACATGGTCTCATAGTTCATGGTCCATGGTTTTATTAGTTAAAAATAATATTTAAAAGTCTATTGCTATAGAATTAAATTATATCCCAAACACCGCCTCTGCCAACCCCACTTCATCGGGCGAGAAAGGCAGTATATAATTAACACCCATTGCTTCCAGTTTTTTGCCGGTTGATTTTCCTATCGCGATAACTTTTTGATAAGGGTCAAGTAAATTGTCAACAAAATAAGCATCTACGTTTGAGGGGCTGGTAAATATCATTACATCCGCGGTTGTTGACTCTATATCTTCTTCCCATACAGTTTCATAAACTGGCAGATCAATAACTTTAGTATCAGCAGGCAATAATTGTTGGATGCTTCGGAGAGAATTTTCGGCTCCCGGAAACAACACGGTTGCTCCGTTAGTTAATTTGGCAAAGTCACAAGCAATATCAGCCGAATCAATCCCTAATCCTACAAAATCAGTAAAATGCCCTTTGCGTCGCAGCATTTCTTCTGATCCGCTGCCCATAACGCCAAATTTTACATTTTTAGGCAATTGCGGCGCTAAATGAAAAAAATATTCAACTGCGTTTTTACTGGAGAAAAATATCCAGTTAATGTGCTTTAAAATATAAGAATCAAGCTTTGTAATTATCGGAACCGTGCGGATCAATGAGCGGGCTTCAATTTCAATATGGTGTTTTTCCAGTGCTTTGCGAAAATAACTTTGCCCGGAAATATCACGTGATATAAACACACGTTGTGGGAATTTCCGGTCCTTATCAAAACGTTTTACCACTTTTTTCGCTAAATCTTCAACAGATTTGGCTTCTAAAAATAGCCTGTCAGGGAAATCTTCCCCGGTATCGGCCTTTGAGGTAAATACCTGAAATAAGCCATCTTCCCTTCGGCAATAACAACCTAACGGCAAATGGCAGCCACCGCCAAAAAGCTTTAATACTTCTCTTTCTACGGCCAGTTCTTCAGCAACATCAGGGTGGTTTAACGGCTGTAAAGCTTCAAACAATTCCTGGTCACTCTCCCGTATCTGTATAGCCAATGCTCCTTGTGCCGGTGCCGGCACTATTTCATTAGGCGTTAGTTCTTCTACATGAAATTCGCTCAGATCCAAACCAAGGCGGGTAACGCCCGCTTTAGCCAGCATAATGGCATCATAGTTTTCATCACGTAACTTATTGATGCGGGTAGGCACATTGCCGCGCAGATCTTCTATTTCCAGGTCAGGGCGGTAAGCCAGCAGCTGTGCTTTACGCCTGTTAGACGAAGTGCCTACAATAGCTCCGAATTTTACTGATAATTTTTGATGAACATCTACACAATCTTTCAAGATCAACAGCAGTTCAGCCGGATCTTCCCGTTCTGAAACTGCCGCGATGATGAGTCCCGGAGGGTTTTCTGTAGGCAGGTCCTTGTGCGAGTGTACCGCTATATCAATGGTGCCTGCTAATAATTCTTCTTCAAGTTCTTTGGTAAAGAAACCCTTACCTTCCAGCTTATCAAAACTTAAATTAAGGATACGGTCACCCTGTGTTTTGATGATCTTTAATTCCGCAGTAATATTAATTGCCGCAAGGCTGTCTTTTATAAAGTTAGCTTGCCATAATGCCAATTCACTTCCGCGTGTTCCTATTATTAATGCTCTGTCCAAGGTTATTCGTTTGTAGCAGCAAATTTAACTTTTTAGATGCAGGTTTACAGCATTAATTAAGGATATGAAAATAGGCTGACTAACCGGTAAGGCAAAAAGGTAAAGACAAAAGGTAAAACCCTTTTATTCATTTAATATACGGCTTGTCCCGGTAGGGACTACCTATTTGTAGAAATAATATCAAACATATATATTGCCTCGTAGAGGCTACCCTTATTCCGTATTATTATTTTTGTGAAAACCTTACAATTATGCCAAACACTTATACACAATTATATATTCATTTTGTATTTGCGGTAAAATACAGAAAAGCAATAATTCAAGAAGAATGGAAGGGTCGCCTTCAAAAATATATTACCGGTTTGGTACAAAACAACGGGCATAAATTATTAGCCATAAATACAATGCCCGACCATCTGCACCTTTTTATCGGTTTAAATCCTAAACAATCAATTTCTGAATTGATGAGATTGGTAAAAGGGGATAGCTCAGAGTTTATAAACAAGGAAGGTTTTACAAAAAGAAAATTTTATTGGCAGGAAGGGTATGGAGCGTTTAGTAATAGCCGGTCGCAAATTGATGGGGTGGTGAAATATATATTAAATCAAAAAGAACATCATGCTGTAAAAACGTTCAGAGAAGAATACATTGATATTTTGAAAGATTATGCTGTTGAATATGACGAGAGGTATATTTTTCAAGACCTTTTAGACGCCGAAGGGTAGCCTCTACGAGGCAAAAAAGATACGTATATATTTTTCTACAAAGGGGTTGGCCCGATGGGCCATAAAGTTTCTATGGGAATTGATTATTCTTACCTTAATGACATCGCTCCTGAAAAAGATTTAATCTCATTGCCGGCCTCAAAGATAACTATGATGATTTGGTCAATAGCTATACAGATAGCAAGGCAAAAATTAAATTAACCGTGAATGCAACCCACGAACGAACAAGTATTATTTATTTGACGGTTACTGGTAGTAAACACCGTTGCAATTGTATTTACCACAATTGTATCCATTTTAGAATTATTTTCTAAATAATATATAAGACTATTCTTACCTTTTTTGATGTGAGAGTTGATTTCTATTTTCTCCCATAACTCATAATCTTCATTAGCAGAAAAGTGAATATTAATTGTTTCTTTATTACTAACTATCGTAATAGCATTAGAGTTATGATTATTTGCCTCAATAAATTTATTCTTAACTATTCCGTCTATCTCAATTTTTCTTCCTTTTATTGTTCCCAACATTCATGACTTGCAAAAGCTTCATTATAAAAAGACTTATATGACACCTTAATTAACATTATTAAAAGCGCCAGTATAAAGATACTCATTACGATTTTCGTTGTTCGATTCACAAGCTAAATCCAATAAATATTAAGTGTAAGTTGTGAAATGAGAATATGGAATGGATGTTAATTATTGATCAATATATCCTTTGCCATAATCATGGGCACGCTGATATATTTTTTCTCCATATAGTTGATCACTTTTTCCAGTACTTCGCGCGATTGCTGATCCATACCTTGCACTTCTTCGGCAAAAACACTGTTAATGGCGGTATTGCGGATCTCTTTGATCTTTTCGGGTACTTGCCGCATAGCCAGTTCAATACGGCGCTGCTTTAGCATAACTAAAAACTCAGCTATGTTTTGCTCAATAATGGCTTCGGCGTGGGTTAGCTCCTGGTAACGTTCCTGTAAGTTCTTTTTAGCCACTTCATTTAAAGAGTGTACCTCGATGAAATTTACAGGGAATTGTTCCAGCACTTCAGGTGCGGTATCATTAGGAACGGCCAGGTCAACAATAGTTTTACGCCCGGTCTCGCCGTTTAATAAGGAGGTATAAATTTCGGCAGTTATAATAGGCTCAACAGCGGATGTGCAGGTAATAATGGCGTCAAAACCTTTATTATAATGCGGTAAAGCGTCCAACGTAAACGCTTCGCCGTTAAGGTCAGCTGCCAGTTGCTGGGCTTTTGATAACGTACGGTTAAAAACAGCGAAGTTGGAAAATTTGTGCTTTTGCAGGTATTTTGAAATATTGCGGTTGGTTTCGCCGGCACCGATAATTAAAATCCGGGCGTTTGAGCATAATTTTAAATCCTTTAGCTTACGGTAAGCAAGGGATACAACCGAAATTGGATTTTTTGAAATATTGGTATGCGTATAAACTTCTTTAGCTGTTTTAACAATGCATCCCATCACCACACGCAATGAATCGCCGGTTAGGCCAGCATCTTTGCAATTTTCGTAAGCTTTACGTAATTGAGCTAAAATCTCTTTCTCACCAACAATTAAACTTTCTAATGAGCACGAGGTACGCAGTAAATGGTTCATTGCCTCCTGCCCCTCGTAAATTGAGGCTGCATCTAAGAAAGTATTGGTAGAGTGTGAGCATAGGCCAATTTGCAATGCCTCGATAAAAGCATGGGCAAATTCTTTGTCAACAACCTGCGGAGTCGACATGA
>JAQBOY010000450.1 GCA_028287805.1 Mucilaginibacter sp. | reverse complement strand
AGTTTTCTTTCCACTTTATATACCCGCAAATTTGCCGAAGCTTTAAGCGGATATTTGCCCATAGAAAAGAACCTGGCATCTTTAAATAAATCAGATATAGAGAATATCAGCAGCCGTATACATGAGTTTAAAGTAAAACCGGCGGGTGATAAAGGCTATGATAAGGCTGAAGTAATGCGTGGCGGTATATCAACTGATGAACTATCTTCTAAAACTTTGGAAGCTAAAAAAGTGCCTGGTATGTTTTTTGGCGGCGAATGCGTGGATGTTACCGGCTGGCTCGGCGGCTACAACTTTCAATGGGCCTGGGCCAGTGGGTTTGTTATTGCACAGGGGATTTAGTCATTAGTCATTAGTCATTAGGGGAGGCAAATTAGATAATTAAAGCAAATAAAAGGGAAGTGAGCTTCCTTTAATGTAGCGACGAATATATAGCGGCATCTTGCCGCAGTTCAAAAGATATATATCACCTGCTCTGAGCCGGGCGATTGCTTAATATGAATATTTTCGGACTTCTCAATCCTTTTACTTTACTGGTTTTGTGATTTATGAGAATCTTGCAGCTTATTATAATAGGCGATCAGCTTTTCCATACTGCCCAGGTTGTACTTATTAAGCTTTATCTGTTCTACCGCATCGGGTTCATCGGCCATTACTTCGCTCATAATATCAACAAAGTTTTGATTATCTATAGGTTTCATATTAGCAGTATTGCTGCCATAAAAGTAAATACTACTTTTTGGGCCCTTGCGTCCGCCGCCAATTGGTATGGAGATACCGCCGCCAAAGCCACCACCAAAACCGCCTGTGCCAATACCCGCGCCAATTTCAGGGCCAATACCAATACCACTGCCGCCTCCACCACCATAGCCTTGTGCCTGGTAAAGCCTTAATGGGGTATTTAAGGCTACTCTTACAAAATCCAATTCAAAGGGCGACCAGCCACCGTTAGCCGCTACAACAAAGCTATCCCGTGCTACGGTGAATGAACGGAGATCGCTTGCGCTTAATTTTATAGTTGATGCTTTTGCATCTTCCCGGTATTCAACAAAAGCCTCATCTTTTACCGGGCCTCTGCCTGATGGGTATAGTCTGATCAATCCTGTTACCTTGCTGCCTTTTACATCATAAAAGTAACCTGGTTGCCATTTTTGTGCTTCAGATGAAATGGCAGCTAACAGCAAAGAAAAAAGAAGTAAGAAACGTTTTTTCATGTTGATTCAATAACACGTATATCCCTGTTTTATTGTGCCATTTAAGATAAATAAACAGTGTTCATCAAAATTAATAAAATAATTTAAACGGCGGCAATTAAGCCATGCCGTGCCATTATCTCTGTCGCTTTTTTAGGATCGGGAGGCCCGCCGGCTTTTAGCAGATCGCTAATTTCGCGAAAATAGGCAGGGCCGATAGAGGCGGGTGTAAGCACGCATAATACTTTAACGTTTTCGGTAGTATGATTATCGTGATAGTGCACCGCACCACGCGGAACAAAGCAGCTTTGACCAGGCCCAACCTCTATTCTTTGGCCATTGATATAACTGCTTATTGTGCCCTCTAATCCATACACCAATTCATCCACATCTACATGATAGTGTGCTATAGGTACTTTTGCCCCCGGTGGTATTAAAAATTCAAATACCACCATTTGATTGTTGGTATCGTCTCCATCCAATAAAAACCGGAGCTCAAGTTGTCCGATTTTGATTACTTCTTTAAAGGTTTGCATAATATGGTTTTTATATCAAAAATAAGATATTAAGGGGTTTGACAAAGGATGAATGTAAATTTCCGGCTACATCAGCAGGAAATGATCATTGCTTAAGGTTAAGACAAATAAAATTATTAAAATTGGGCTTACTATATTTTAATATTTATGACCGTCGATTTACGCAGTGACACCGTTACCAAGCCAACTCCAGGTATGCTGGAAGCTATGTTTAGCGCTAAAGTTGGAGATGATGTTTTTGGAGAAGATGAAGCCATCAATGAGCTGGAGCAAAAAGCAGCTGCTATGTTTGGTATGGAAGCCGGGCTATTTTGTCCTTCAGGTACAATGACCAACCAGTTAGCTATTAAATGTTTTACCCAGCCGTTAGATGAATTGATATGTGATCATACCGCACATGTTTACCGTTATGAAGGCGGTGGTATCGCTTTTAATTCTGCGGTATCTACCCGATTATTAAATGGCTACCGGGGTATAATAACCCCCGAAATGATAGAGCCGGAAATAAACGCGGAGAATATTCATTATCCGCATACCAGCCTGGTTGTTTTAGAAAATACCAGTAACCGTGGTGGTGGTAGCTGCTACACTCTTGATCAGATTAAAGCTATTGCCCAGCTTTGCAAGAGCAAAGGTTTAAAGTTCCATTTAGATGGTGCACGTATATTTAACGCTTTAGCATATACAGGTGATAGCGCTGCGGAGTACGGCAAATACTTTGATGGCATTTCGGTTTGTTTATCTAAGGGCTTGGGCGCTCCTGTAGGCTCTGTATTATTGGCTGATGCGCCAACCATTAAATATGCCAGAAGGGTACGCAAAGTTTTAGGTGGCGGTATGCGCCAGGCCGGCTTCTTAGCAGCAGCGGGCAGCTACGCTCTTGATCATCATGTGGAGCGGTTAAAAATTGACCATGCCCATGCCCAAATATTAGCAGATCAATTAAACCAATGCAGTTGGGTAAGCAATGTTTTACCTGTTGAAACTAATATTATTTTATTTGACACTGTTGAACCGGCTGCTGCCGTTTCTGAAAAACTGGCTGAGCATGGCATCAAAGCTATGCCTACTGATAAGCACCGCATCCGTTTTGTATTGCATTTAGATGTACATCCGGAACAGGTGGAGTATATGGTGAAGGTGTTGGGTGCAATGTAATTGGTAAGTTATTGATTGGGCATAAGTAGCACTGCTTTAATTGTTTGGCAAATGTTTTGCAGGACGTAGTATTATTTACTTAAATATAATATCATGGCAAAATATTCAGAAAAAGCAGGTGAAAAAGTAGAGGAAACCATGCACGAAATGAAAGAAGGTAAGCTGAAAAGCGGCAGTGGTAAAAAAGTGACCAATAGAAAGCAAGCCGTTGCTATAGGATTATCTGAAGCACGTAAGGAAGGTGCTAAGGTGCCTAAGAAGAAGGATTGATATTAATAAACTTACGAAGTTTTTAAAACTTCGTAAGTTTATCATTGCTCAACGCATCAATCATTTCCATTACTATAACAGCCTCTTCAATTGAACAGGGGTTAGGGCCTTCATTTTTAAAATAAGCAACTATTTTTTCAATCATTGGCTGCTCAATATGAGGTGGATGTTCAAAACTTAAAGTTTTTTCCTCATTTTCATTTTTCCAATAAACGGTGTTGCCAAAAAATGGGAAGGTAATGCGGCCTTTGGTTCCAATGATCTCGCATCGGTCTGTAACTTCACTTTCAGCTACGTTAAAACACCAGGAACCGTTTACAGCTACTTTGTTTTTAAAAAGGATAAATCCACCCACATGATCATCAGTCGGGTACGAGCCGGATTGGTTTAACCCATAGCCCTGGCAATATAGGGGTTCGCCAAAATAATACAACATGAGGTCGAGCTGGTGTGGCGCAAGGTCATGGAAGTAGCCGCCGCCCGATAATTGCGGATTTACCCGCCAGTTATCCTCCACATTAGCAATTAGCTTTGGCTTGCTGCTTTGCCACATCCTTATCTGTACTGTACGTATTTCACCAATAATCTCTTTTTCTAACAGTTCTTTTATGTACAAGAACATGGGTACCGCCCTTCTATAATGGGCTACTGTTAAACGCGCATTGCTTTGTTTAACTGCATCTGCCATTTGTTGTGCTTCAGCGGCGTTAAGTGTAACGGGCTTTTCCACATATACATTCAGCCCCTTTTTTAATGCGGCTAAGGCATAACTTAAATGTGAAGCTGGGGGTGTAGCAACATAAATGGCATTGATCTCCGGGTCATTCAGTAATTTTTCAGCATCATTGTACCATTTGCCTACTTTATGCCGCTGGGCATAATCGGCAGCTTTTTCTGCATTGCGGCGCATAACAGCAATCAATTTACTGCCAGATATTTTATTAAACGCCGGACCGCTTTTTACTTCAGTAACATCGCCGCAACCTATTATGCCCCAGTTAATATTATCCATTATTGGTATTTGTTGTTTTTGTAAAAGTAGAATTATAATTAATGTCCTTAATAAATTAAGCTGTGAATTTAACTCACACCGTTCATGTTTTCAAGTATGATCAGAAAAAACATTTTCAACCCCTTTTTTCGCCAAAGGTGAAGAGAGGGTGATTAAGCGCAGCGATGACCGGGTGAGTAAACTCTACGCTTAAACTATTTCTGCTACCACAAAAGTACTTCCCCCAACAAATACCAAATCATTAGTGCCTGCGTTTTGCTGCGCAGCAGCTAAAGCCAGCTTTACAGAGGCATATACATTGCCATGTAATCCAAAGCTTATAGCTTTTTGCTGTAAATCTTCCGCTTCAAGTCCCCGCGGTATTTCAGGTTTGCAAAAGTAATAAGTGGCATTTTTGGGCAACATGGATAAAACCCTGCTGCTATCTTTATCATTAACCACACCTATTACAAAGTGGAGTTGATGATAAGGTACATTGGCAATGTTTTTTAAAACTTCAGCTATTCCTTCCGGATTATGACCGGTATCGCAAATAGTTAATGGATTTTTGCAGATGGTTTCCCAACGCCCGTGCAAGCCTGTTAACGATTTAACCTGCCGCAATGCCGTTTGTATATGCTCATCAGTGATATTAAAACCTTGTGAACGAAGCTCATCAACAGCTGATAATGCCGCTTTTACATTTTTAAGCTGATAAGTACCGGGAAGATCAAGCTGCAGGTTGAGCGTTGTTTGTGGTGAGTTGGGAGTTACAGGTTGAACTTTTGTAGCGGTGATATCTAAAAGTTCAGTTAAGTCCCCCACCTTTTGTGTTGTCTTAATAATCTCCCATTCTTCTGATGCAAAGTTTATTTTGGCATTTTGTTGCCCGGCTTTCCTGGTAAATATATCCATAACCTCAGGTTGCTTTTCACCAATAATTACCGGGATACCAGGTTTAATAATTCCGGCTTTTTCGGCTGCAATTAATTGCAGGGTATCACCCAGTAAATTCATGTGGTCCCAGCCTATGTTGGTAATAACGGAGAGGAGAGGAGTGATGACATTGGTAGAATCTAATCGTCCGCCCAGGCCAACTTCAATAACGGCAATATCTACCTTTTCCCTGGCGAACAGATCAAAGGCCAAAGCCACTGTCATTTCAAAAAATGAGGGGTTTATACTTTCAAAATCTTTTTGATGTTCGGCCACGAAATCAACAACTTGCTGTTCGGCCATCATTTCTCCGTTAATACGGATCCGCTCCCGGAAATCCTTCAAATGGGGAGACGTGTACAGGCCGGTTCTATAACCTGCTGTTTGTAATATAGCCGCCAGCATATGCGATGTTGATCCCTTACCATTGGTGCCGCCTATATGTATGCTTTTAAATTGATGTTGAGGATTATTTAAACGTTCACATAATGCAATAGTGTTGGTTAGGTCCGCTTTAAAAGCAGAACTGCCAACACGGGTAAACATGGGTAATTGAGTGTAAAGGTATGCAAGTGTTTCAGTGTAGTTCATGGATAATGGAAAACACACAAAGCTATGAACTATGAGCCATTAACTATCAACCTAATTAACTTTAAACACAAAAACCACTGTTCCAATTTGCGGATCGGGGGCAGATTCAAGCGGGTTTAATCTGGAGCTTTTTACAGCGTCCTCACATTTTTGCAGTAAGTTGGAATCGGTAATAGTGGTGCCGCGTGCACCTGCACGGGCATAAACCACATTGCCATTTTTATCTACACGGATATCAACCACTATTTTACCGGTACGGCGTTTATCATCACTTACTGATGGCCTGCTTACAAAGTTTCGCTGTTCCAGGTTAAGGTTACCGCCATTGCCGGAGCCCGTTCCATTATAGTTATTGGTTAAAGTGCTGCCGGTAGGTTTGCCCTGGTTGCCGGGTGTATTGGTAGTGCCATCGCCCTCGCCTGTAGCATTATTGGTTTTACCCTTGTACAAGGCGTTTTGGTTAACCGTTGGCTTGCTTACGGTTTTAGTTGGTTGGGTAGCTACGGTATTGCTCGTTTTTTTATTGTTGGCTACTTCGGGTGCGTCCTCATTATTCTGAGTAACTATTTTTTTATCGCTGTTCTCAGCCTGCGTTTTTTGTTCGGTTGGTGGGGTAGGAGTAACCTTATCCGGCTTGGTATGATTGGCTTTTTCGGCCATTGAGGGCTGTGCGGTGTTCATATAATCAGAGCCCATGCCTTCATCCGTGGTACCGTAATTAACCAGTATGCCCCCGGTTCCTTCCTGTTTGGGTGGGGTTTGGAAAACAATAAAATAACACAAAGCCATTACAACAGCCAGTATGAAGCCTGTTGCTAAAAATGCTTTTGGATAGTTATTTTCTTCGCTGTATTCCATT